>JAJDNT010000007.1 GCA_022340515.1 Deltaproteobacteria bacterium | reverse complement strand
ACAGCAATGGACCATCCCGAAACCTATTTGTTTCCAAATGTAACTGATTTCCACTCACTTTTTCCAGCGAGGGAAGATCGCTTTCCTTTTAGCTTCCCTTTCATTCTGAAAGGAAACCTTGGGGGCGAGGGCAGTATGGTTTACAGAATTGGCAACCCTCGAGAGCTGCAAACCATTCTTGACCAACTAAAGGCAATGGAGAACAGCGGAACCCGGGGATTTATTGTCCAGCAGTGGATTGACCATGGCGGACGGGACGTCCGCGTTGTGGTCCTCCATGACCGCTTGATCAGTTACTGGAGGGTCCAAAAAGACCCTCAACAGTTTTTAACAAATTTGAGTGCAGGCGGAACTATGGAGCTCAACTCCGATCGTCAGCTTTTAGAAAAGGCCGAGGATGCTGTCCACCGTTTTTGCAAAAAGACAGGCGTTAACCTTGCCGGGATAGACTTGATCTTCGACCAAAATGATAAGTCCAAACAACCACTTTTTTTGGAAATTAACTATTGGTTCGGCCGCAGATTCTTTGGCTCTTCAGAAGCTTACTACGCTGATCTTAAAAAGGCAGTAAAACGCTGGCTTGCCACCTTTAATTCAGACTGGCCAAATCATATTCGCTAATCTATCGCCGAGCGCATTGCGCTAAGCGCAGAGCGTAAAGCGTTAGGTAAACAGTAAACGGTAAACCGATTATGTCCCGGCTTTACAACTGTTCACCCTTTAATCTTTTTTTGGCTGTGCTCTATGCGCTATGCGCCATGCTTTAAATCTCCTTGTTCTCGGCCCTGTGTTTTGCGAAAATAAAACAATATAGATATATTCCCTTCCTAGAGAGATTCGCTTACAGAGGTGACAATATGATGGTCTTGGAAATCAATTCGCAGAATCCACAGAAACGGTTCATTCGTAGAGCGGCTGAAATTCTCCGTGCCGGCGGGGTTATTGCATACCCAACTGACACTTACTATGGTATCGGCTGTGATATCATGAACAAAAAGGCCATTGAGCGAGTTTATCTGCTCAAACGTAGGCCCAAGCACAAACCTTTTAGTTTTATCTGTTCAGACCTCAAAAATATCAGTCAGTACGCACAGGTAACCAATTACGCCTACAAAACAATGAAACGCCTCCTTCCCGGGCCGTATACCTTTATCTTGGAAGGCTCTCGCTTAGTGCCCAAGATCATGTTGACCAAGAGAAAAACAGCTGGTATTCGGGTTCCCGACCATAATATCTGTCTCTCCATCGTCGAAGAATTGGGTAATCCCATATTGAGTACCAGTGCCACTGGCCCTGCCGGAGAAATACTGGAGTCAGTAGTTGAAATTGAGGACAGGTTGGGCCATGCTATAGATTTGATAATCGATGGCGGCCCAGTATCTTTACGACCTTCTAGCGTTGTTTCACTCATTGACGACGACCCCGAAATTATCCGAGAAGGCCAGGGAGATGTGAGCGCATTTGAATGAGTGGGGGGAGAAGAGATAGTTATTGATGTTAAAATTTAAATTTTAGGTTTCAAGATCAGGTTAAAGGATAGGTTAAATCTGCAATCTATGATCTGCTAGCTGAAATCTGCAGGGGTACTTCGGCTTCAAAGTTGGAAACTCAAGACAGCCTGGCTTCGCCAGGAATAGGCGGGAGCAGTAAGAGCCCCATATAGGGCTGCAAGTTATTGGCAAGCTTTTCGGTGATTCGATCGAAGAGGTAGTCAAAAACAGATTTCTTTTCCTTTTCGGGGTAAACAACCTTCGGCTCACCCTTAATTGCGGCCATTTTAGCAGCCGCATCTATCGCATCCTTAAGGTTTCCTAATTCATCCACCAGCCCCAGCTCCATAGCCTGCTCGCCTGTAAAGATGCGGCCGTCGGCGACCTCTTGCACTTTCTCTACCTGCATGCGCCTTCCCCTAGCAACATCTCGAACGAATTGCTGATGGACATTGTCGACCATGTCTTGCAGATAGGCTTTCTCCTCAGCGGTCATTTCACGTCCTGGATTGCCCACATCCTTGTAAGGGCCACTTTTGACCACTTCCATGCGAAAGCCGATCTTTTTTAGAAGTTCCTCGAAATTGGTGAACTGTAAAATCACACCTATACTACCGGTGATAGTGCCCGGATTGGCAAAAATCTTTTGGGAGGCGCAAGCGATGTAATATCCTCCGGAAGCAGCAACAGAACCCATTGAGACTACTACTGGCTTTTCCCTAACCGTCCGCCTTATTTCCTCATAAAGTTCTTGGGAAGGGCTGACACCACCCCCGGGAGAGTCAATTCTAACCACCACGGCCTTTATCGAACCATCTTTCCTGAACTTGGCCAGCTCTTCTATTGTCGGTTGGACGTTCGCTATTACTCCCTTAACCTCAAGGACGCCAACCTTTTCACCAAACATCAGTCCGGCTTTACGGCCACGCAAATGGGAAAACCAAGCAATGCTGCCAAGAAGGGCAATAAGGATCAGAACTAATACGCTACCCGCCAGCAAGACGGAACGTTTGCGCACCTTCCAGCCTCCTAGTTTGTCTTCGGTCCTTGCTCAAGGAACAACTCTAGATCTACTCCTTGTCCTCCCCTCCCAGAAGGTTGTCAGCACGTCCTTCCAACTCCTCTTTGAGCAACTGTCCGAGATTCGAGGTAGCCGCCTTGGGACTGTCGATGTAATCGTAATAACGAGTTTTTTCTTCTTCCTCTTCCAGCCGCTTAAGGGAAAGTCCAATCTTCCGTTCCTCTTTACCTATATTGACCACCTTAGCGGTTACCTCTTGACCTTCTTGAAACAGCCCCACAGGTGTCTTGATCTTTTCCTTACTTATTTCTGAAACGTGAACTAAACCCTCAATTCCCTCTTCAACTTCGACAAAAAGACCAAAATCCGTAACATTGGTTACCGTGCCCACCACTGAGCTGCCCACTGGGTATCTCTCGGGAATCTCTTCCCATGGATCGGCATTCAACTGCTTTACCCCTAAAGAAAAACGCTCGTTTTCTTTATCAATGTTCAAAACAATAGCCTGTATTTCTTCTCCCTTCTTGTAGAGTTCGGAGGGATGTTTGATCCGTTTGGTCCAGGAAAGATCAGAGATATGCACAAGACCGTCAATACCTTCATCAATGCCAATAAAAAGTCCAAAATCTGTGATATTTTTAATTTTACCCTGAATGGTAGTGCCCACTGGATACTTTTCACCAATGACGTCCCATGGGTTGGGTTCCACCTGTTTCATCCCCAAACTGATTCGTTTGTTCTCTTTGTTTAGATTGAGAACGACAGCTTCAACAATGTCGCCTACTGAAACCACCTTTGACGGATGACGAATTTTCGCGGTCCAAGACATTTCAGAGACATGAATCAGCCCTTCTATGCCCGGCTCCAGTTCCACAAAAGCTCCATAATCGGTAAGGCTTACCACCCGCCCTGACACACGTCCACCTTCAGGATATCGTTCATCAACCGAGCTCCACGGGTCATTTGTCAACTGTTTGAGGCCCAAAGAGACCCGTTCCTTTTCGGGATCAAAATTTAATACCACTACTTCAATAGAATCGCCTATGGAGCACATCTCAGATGGGTGTCCAACTCGGCCCCAACTCATGTCGGTAATGTGGAGCAAACCGTCGATTCCACCCAGATCAACAAAAACTCCGTACTCTGTGATGTTTTTTACAACACCTTCGATGACTTTTCCCTCTGCCAGTCTTTCTAGGGTGTCAGATTTGAGAGCCTCCCTCTCTTTCTCTAGGAGGACCCTGCGTGAGAGCACCACATTTCGCCTTTTCTTGTTATATTTCAAGATCTTGAACTGACTCTGCTGACCAATCAGACTATCAAGATTGCGAACCGGACGAAGATCAACCTGAGAGCCAGGTAAGAAAGCCTGCACGCCAATGTCAACAGAGAGCCCACCTTTCACCTTGGAAACAATTCGGCCCTCGATAACACCGTCTTCTTTGTAAATCTTGCTAATTTCATCCCATACCTTAATCTTGGCGGCCTTCTCTTTGGAGAGCACTATTTCGCCATTCTCGTCCTCATGATACTCCAAAAGAACATCAACTTCATCGCCCACTTTGGCGGCTACAGTGCCCTCTTCATCTTTAAATTCAGAGATACGGATCTGGCCTTCCGATTTGTAGCCTATATCTACCATCACATAATCTTCGGTCACTTGAATGATATTACCGCGCACAACCTCACCTTCTTTGATACTCTTAAGGCTTTCCTCATAGAGTTCTTGGAAGGATTCTTCCTTCATGCTGTCGGCCTCATCCTTTGCTTCGACAACAACGTCCTCCTTTGTAGGCTGCGCTTCCTTCTCCGCTGCCAACTCCTCGGTAGCTTCCTCGGAATCCTGAGTTTTAGCTTCTTCTTTCGCAGTGGCCTCGACCTCGTCTGACTGGCCTTCTTGCTCTTCGGTCTCTTTCTTCAATTCGTTTTGTTCTTTTTCTACCATTAACCAATTACCCCCATTACTTATTTAAACTCCCTTTCACTTTGTTCCCAAGCAATTCCACCCAGTCTATTAGCTCGGTCCCTAGGTGAAAGTTGGTACCTGTATAACAGAAACGGTAAGGAATTACAAACTATTTCCCTCTATTACTGCCTTTAGCGCAGCCAAATCTCCCCGACCATCCCTTGTCTTTTTTCCAGGTCATGACAATATCACCTATGACCTTTGCGCATTGCTTCAATATGGTCGAGCATCAACTGGACAACCCCTTCAATCTGCAGATCGCTGGAATCCACCAGAATGGCGTCATCCGCTGGTTTGAGAGGTGCCAACTGACGACTGCGATCGTTGCGATCCCTTTCGAGCATCAGCTGGTGTACCTCCTCAGCCGTGGTGTCTTGGCCCTGAGCCTCTAATTCCAAAAAACGTCTCTTGCTGCGGACTTCAGGACGAGCATCCAAGTAAAATTTGACCTCGGCGTCTGGGAATACTACCGTACCCATATCGCGACCTTCGAGAACCACTCCTCCAGCTTTGCCCATGCTTCGCTGGATCATTGAGAGCCTCTCACGTACAACGGACTTTGCAGACACTGCTGACGCCAATGAGCTGATTTCAGGCTTACGTATCTCCTTGGTGATATCCCGTCCATTTGCCAGCAAACGTAATATCCCCTCTTTTTGAACAAATTCTAGATCAAGCCCCAGACAGATTTCCTCAAGGATTTTTTCATCTAGGGGATCCGAATGGTCACTATTTTTTGCCAGTAGGGCCACGGCCCGATACATGGCACCAGTGTCCAGGTAGATATAACCGAGTTTTTGAGCCAAGAGTTTACTCACCGTGCTTTTTCCAGCGCCGGCTGGACCGTCTATTGTAATTACCCATTTTCTAGGCGGTCCCATTAGCTCACTCCAATTCCGCCATAACCTCTGCTAGAGTGTCAACAAACCTTTGATTTTCTTCTGGCCGTCCAACAGAAATTCGTATGTAGTTATCCAAACCGTATGAATTCATAGCCCGGACAATTACCCCCCGCCTCAGCATTGCCTCATAAACCTTTCGTCCATCATGTCCAACATCTATGAGGAAAAAATTGGCCTGAGTTGGATGGGTGCGGAGCTGCAACTTCTCCAGTTCAGCATATAAAAAAGCTAGACCTTCGCGCACAACTTTCTGAGTTTCTAGAATAAATTCTTCGTCGTCAAGCGCGGCAAGGGCCGCAACTTGGCCTAAACTATTCACGTTAAAAGGCTGACGCAACCGGTTAAGATAATCAGCCACCTCGGGTGGCATGATTCCATAACCAACCCGCAACCCTGCAAGTCCATGGGCCTTTGAAAAAGTTCGCAGGCTAATTACTGGGGGGGAGTCACTCAGATACTCAAGACCAGTAATAGTCCGCTCCGGGTTAGCAAATTCCATGTATGCCTCATCGAGAACGATTATAAGGTCTCCAGGAAGACGGTTCCTGAAGACTTCGAATTCCTTGCGGCTAATCACCGTGCCACTTGGATTATTGGGATTATCCAAAAACACCACGCGGGTGTTCGGAGTTACGGCCTTTGCCATAGCTTCTAGGTCATGGGCAAAGTACTTCTGAGGCACTTTGACAGCTCGAGCACCAACCGCCTGGGTCATTAGCGGATAAACCAAGAATGTGGGCTCGGACATTAACACTTCCTCTTCCGGTTGGACAAAGGTGCGGATAACTAGGTCGATGATTTCATTCGATCCATTGCCCAAGACAATGGAAGGCTCATCCACGCCCAATAGCTGGCTCAACCGCCTTTTGAGATAATAGCCGCTCCCGTCTGGGTATCTACGCAGGTTCTTCAGGTTTCTCTTTATGGCTTCAAGTGCCAGAGGAGATGTTCCCAATGGGTTTTCGTTGGAAGCTAGCTTTATTGAATTTGTTATGCCGTATTCGCGCTCTAGCTCTTCGAGGGGTTTTCCAGGTGGGTAAGGTTTTAAGGTAGAGATGTAATCAGGTACACGAATTCCCATAGGTTATGCTGGATAACACCCAGCGCCGGCCCGGTGGGGAATGTTGAAGGCTAGCTCCAACAGGATCCCCAAACGAAAGTGAAAAGGCAGGCTAGAAAAGGTGGGACTGCGTAGTGGCTTTATAGAATTAGTTCGGGCGAAAGTACTTTATTTCTTAGATTTAGTTGTTTTATCTGCCCTAGTTAACCCTGGATTTGGTGGTTTCTAAGTCGCTCTCATATTCTTGCCTGCGAAAATCTTACTTTCAAGTGGTTACTGGCTGGTGTTCTCTTTTCTCCTCTTTTTCATTTAAACAATTGGTAGTTACTCCATAACGGAACAACATCGCGCTATATATCGCAGTTTTGCGGCAAAGGCAACTCTTAACTTCGCATAGCGCTAAGCGCCTAAATATACCGATCAGCCATCTCTTTAATCATTTTATCTACTTGACCCGGGGTTTCCAGATTCCACTGGTCGATTAACTGCTCGATCTTCCCCCTGAGTTCAACATCCCCCAAGTCGTCCAGGCTCCTGTAAGCTCCACCCCATCTTCCAACTTTATATATGATTCGTTCCTCTGCCGGCAGAGCCAGATAGCGGTCAGCTATGGACAGCATCTTTGCTTTGTCATCAGGTAAGGTTCCAGAGATATCCTCCAGCAGGTTCATGATATGATCCGAGGCAACGGTGGAGGTAATACCATCTAGGTTTTCAATGAAAAGACGGATTTCTTGCACCACACCGTCATCGTCAAGAAGTTCTATCTCGCCCTGGTCAATCTTCCCCCAAAGAGGAGTTGTCTTGGGGACCCGCAGAGAACGAAGCCTAATGAAGGCAGGATTGATCTGATTCAGCACATCTGCTGTGGCTAAGGCGTGCTGTTGCCACCACCTTCTACCCCCAAGCCCAGGCATAACATATTCTGACAAAGAAATGCCGGCTTCTCTAACCAGGCAACCTGCCTTGATATGCTCCGCTGCGGTGCTTCCCTTTTCCATGAAGCGTAACACTGGGTCGTAACCGCTCTCCATGCCAATATGAATCCGATTCAGCCCGGCCTCCCGCAGCATAACTAACTGGCCTGACTTTCTCCGAGCCAAAGTTTTGGACCGGGCGTAACTGGTTATTCTGCGTATTCCTGGAATCTTCTGGTGCAAATAGTTGAGAACTTCCGCTAAATCCTCAGGCTCCATGATTAAGCTATTGGCGTCTTGGAGAAATACGCTTCCTTCTCCGAAATACAGCCAGTGAGCAACGTGTCGGTAAATATTACCGTAATCCTTGCTCGGGTAAATATGGGAGATAACCGTTCCAGTAATCTTACCTGCGAATCCGAGCTTAAACGAAATTCTTTTGATATCATTAATAATTTCACTGATTTGATCTATCTCTTTTTTAATCTCTGCTACAGATCTTCGAGAAAACTTCGTCCCCTTGTAAACAGGACAAAACAAGCATCTGTTCCAGGGACAGTTGCGCGTCAACCTAAAGAGTAGACTTTTGCTTTCACTGGGTGGCCTTATAGGGCCTTGCTCTATCATGCCTGTCCTCTTTTGTTTTCCCAACAGGTTTTCCTCGAAATTAAGAAATTGATTTTATCATAACGCTTGTTACATATTCACCTGACCCGGTTAATAAATTATTTTTTTCGTCAGAATCCCACTTACTTACTACTTTGCTCCTACAGTTACCTTGTGGTATAGATTCAGCCCTTGTGCCAAAAAATCTGTCGGACTCCAGGCCAAGTCCACATGGTCGTTAAAGAAGGTGAAACTAAATTTGGACTATGATCACCTAGATGACCTTTTTTATCGATTGTGCAGGGAGAAAAAAAGAGTTGTTGACTTATAATTTCCAACTCACCTATAGATGAAAAAGACCACACTATTCGGCCTTTAACCCAAAACCTTACTATAGTGACAACCAAGGAATTTTATCAGGAGGATCGCGTGGATATAAAAACCCTCTTAGCCACTTTCAGTCTTATTTTCCTGGCGGAGCTCGGGGACAAAACTCAGTTTGCAGCCCTCTGCCTTGCAGCAGACAGCAAATCGCGTGTGGCCGTATTTCTGGGCGCTTCTCTTGCCCTGGTCACGAGTACCTTACTGGCCGTGATCTTGGGAGCTTTGCTCGCTCGCTGTTTTCCCCCCTACATAATTAAAACAGTGGCCGGAATTCTTTTCATCGTCATGGGAGCAGTTATGTTGCTCACCCGGTAGGCGCTAGTTATCCCGAGGCACTGAAACTCCTCTACCTCGGACTCTTTTCAAGATTCTCATAGTGATACGCCAGCCTCCATAGCTCAGGAGGGTGAAAACCAAAAAGGCGTAAAAAAGAAGGATAATCAATCCCACAAAGCCTAAGCCACACACAGCGTGTTCTCCCCCTGCTCTATTTCCTCAGAGGAACAAGGCTATCTCAACAATAGGAACTTGACACTAAACAGTGGACAGTATCGAGCAGACAAAAGATAGAAGTCAGAGGTTAGAGGTCAGAGATCAGCAGGCTATATTTATTTCAAAATCCGCAATTGTCCTTCGGACTCCCACCCTTCGGGCGGGTTCCCGGTTTCGCAATCCGAAATCGGTAATAAACACCTATGCTCTATGCCTCCTAGAACCGGCGGTAGTGGAAAGTAATACGGGGCCCGCCAGGTGGTGGCAATAAAAAGATATTAATCAATAATATCAATATGCTATAAATGACTGCTCCGCCCAAGGCACTCCAGAATCCACCAACGTGAAAGCCGGGCACCAGAACAGAAGTTAGCTTGAAAAGTGCGGCATTGATCACTAGGGTGAAAAGCCCGAGAGTCATCACAGTAAGGGGTAAGGTTAAGAGCAAAAAAATTGGTCTAATAAAGGCATTAACGAAGGCGAGGATCATCACAGCCAGAACTGCAGAAAAAAATCCCTCCAGATAAATGCTTTCAAACAGCCCTGCCGTTAGAACCAAGGCTACTGCATTTAGCAAAACTCTGACAACTATTCTTTGAGCGTCAGTGAAATGCGGTCCTCTAGTAGGCAGATCATTGTTATGCATGTGAGACTTTCCAGTGAGTAATTGAATTAAATTAGTAAACAAAGAAGCAAAATAAAATTTGTCTTCTCCTCAGTGGTTAGTTGCCTGAGCATTATCCTCCGCATTAGCTCCCTAGAGAGAGGAATCTGATCTCTCCCTTTCTATCTCCAATAGCAGTGTAGCCCAGCCTTTTTCTTCCAGCACCGGCTCTTTTACCACCGCACAAGATGGAAGTAAAGCCCGAACCTCGGGGAGTTTCTCTTTAAGGAAGCCACTTACCAAGGCCCAACGGTAATGGCAAACAGCGGAACTTTGAAAAAAACTCTCAAGGAAGTCAAAGTGTATATTAATGCACAGGAGTTCAGCTTCAGGCAATTGGTCCCGGGCATCTCCCCGAATCAACCTTACGGACTCTTTAACCCCGTTTCGCTCGCAATTAGCTGCTGCGGTGGTAATGGCCATTGGATTCAGATCCACAGCATCCACCTGCTGAGCTCCAAGTTTTGCAGCCGCTATTGCCAGTATACCGGTACCGGTGCCCAGATCTAGGACCGTTGCGGGTGTGGCCTCAGAATAAAGAATTGACAGTCCTCGCAAGCAACCACGAGTAGTTGGATGTAGGCCAGATCCAAATATTACTCCAGGGTCAATCCATAAGAGAATCTCACTCCCTGACAGCTTCAACGACTGCTTACTAGTGACAATTTTGAAGCGGTCAACTACAAGGGGCTCTTGGGCAGCAAGCTGCTGCCAATGCCCATAAGGGAGTCGATAGTGACTAGTTAAGCTATACTCAGGATGGTGGCGAAAAAATGACTTCAAGGTGGCATCGGCAGGACTGGTAAAAAACAAATAAGTGTAATCTGCCTCCGGCCAAACCCCTAATAAACCTTCTAGATCCAAAAAGGGCGGAGGCACTCCCCCCTTCAACTCGTAGACATATAGAAGCTGTTCTGGATCCAACATCCTCAGTCATCCCTCCGTTATACTAGGCACTATGCACTGAAAAGCATCACCTAGTGCCCAGTGCTTAGTGTCTAGTGCCTAGTAGCCTTATACAGCCAGGGAATCCTTGCTCATTATAACCGTACGAACTCCGGTCAACTGACGAAAAGAAGCCCCTTCCTCCACCATGGTCAAAACGGTTTTACTATCCTCTACCAAAGCACCGCCGATGGCATCCAGACCGTAATCAAAAAGAACCGGACTCAAAGGAGTGGATGGACCTAACATTATTTTGAAACTGCCCGATCTGCAGTTAACCATGATCCGTTCGAAGGTATGGTTGATCAGGCTACTACCCGTAATGGCAACTACATCAGCCTCTGGCATTAGCTGGTAGCCCTCGTCCTCAGAGATACACTCTGCCCCTGGTTGCTTTTCCATAATCCAAAGATTGCGGACGGTTGGCCGAACTACATGGACAAAGGGAAAGTGCCCAACTACCATAAGGTTCTTACCAGCAGCCCGGTGTGCTATTAGGTGTTTGGCGTTGATCTCATGGAGTTTATCGTAATCAATTTCAAGCAAAGAATTTACTGCTGCCATCCCGATACCGGCCCTAAGCCAATCATCCCCCTTTAGCCACCTGGCAAGGTCGCGAGCGCTCCTGCCAACCAGAGTATAACTCGCCTTTTTAGACAAAACTGGTTGCTCATCTTCACCTTTAGGAAGACGAGCAGCTAACCCCAGCCGCCGGCTCGCTACTGCAATTAGATGAGAACCAATAACCCCGGCGGTTACCGGCAAGTCGATCTTTACACTATCGAGTAACTCCTGGAGTATGTCCATTTGCTGTCTTTAGGAAATGCTACACGGTAAGCAGTGAGCAGTAAGCCGTAAACGGTGAACAGTGAACGGTAAATCGTTGAAACCGTTGAAGACGTTGAATCCACAAGATCGCGACTAAAAGCCGCTCCCACAGTAGGATCTCGGTCATCTGTCTTGTGACATTTGACATCTGATCTCTAACCTCCTCACCGCGTCGCCGTTTCTCCGTGTCTCCGTGTCGCTTTGCTCTGCTAGCTGCCAGCTGTCTTTCCCTATGCCCTATGGTCCATGCTTTATGCCTCATAGTATTTGACAATACTGTCGCAGTGAATTAAAGTAAGTGAAAAATTTATTTTGCGCTAGGGGGATATTAATGCCTATCTATGAATTCCGCTGTCTTTCCTGCAACAATTGTTTTGAACTTCTTGCTGTTCGTAAAGATGACACTATGGAAATGAAATGTCCCAAGTGCGATGGCGAACAAGTTGAGCGAGTGTTGAGCTCCGTTGGCTATGTGATGGGTAGTGGTTCAAGTGGCGATACCAGCAAAGCCAAGGTTACCAGTAAATCTTGCAGTTCGGGAACCTGTGCCACTATTGACATCCCTGGGCCCACTCGTTAAGGAAGACCAGGCACTAAGCAGTAAACCCATTCCACATCCACCACCAGTCCGTTCTTAGGAAAAGTCCTCTCCTGGACTATTCATTAGATGTCAAATACAAAAAGACCATTGTGCCTTGCCTTACAATAGGCACGGCACACCTAACTTATTGTCTCTATTTAATGCACCCTGGTGAAATAAATGTATTGAGATGGCGGGAGAAACCATTCTACTTGTCGGCTATACTTTGGAGAAATTCCTCGACGAGTTTACGGAGGTAGGGGTTGGGTTCGTTGAATTTTATCCCCATGCGGGCTTTCCTTCCCCCCATTGCACGTGCCCAAACAATATGGCCCGACACCTTAATCATGGGTTTGCCGGGAAGGGTAAATTGAAAGTTGAACTGGGCTCCCAAACGGTGGGTTGATTCACTAAAACTGTTGGTGAGCAAGGCTAGACCCATACCGGTCCTTGCCAAGTCTAAGAGTATACCTTGATAGGTTTCCGTCCTAACACCCCCTTCCGATGAGTAGGTCACCTCAATGCGCAGGTCCTGCAGGGGGTTCCGCTTTGCTTCACGCCTCTCCAGAGTCGGTTTTTCCATACGCCTTGCGGCAAGTCGAGCCGCCAAAGCCGTGGTCTTGCTAAAGCGCCCAGCCAATTCTTTGAGCATTTGTTGGAAGAGGGGTGAAAGTTTTTTGTATTCACCTGCCAGCTTTTCATAGTCTAAAACCCCAATTTTTACCTTACCCCTGGCGGCAATAGTTGCCGAGCGAGCGCCGACCCTCTGGCCCAAAAATGAAACTTCGCCGAAAATATCACCTTCCTCTAACAAAGCGAGCATTACTTGCCCTTTGTCAGTCTCCTTGGTCACCCTTGCCTGACCTTCCAGGAGAACATAAATATTCCGGTCGCTCTCCCCTCCTTCCATTAGAATGAGCTCCCCATCCTCGTATTCCACAGTGTGCTTTAATTCCATGTTCTAATATCCCGAGGTTTTGCGTTCTTTCGGTTGGGATTATTAACTCATTTTACTGAAGAAAATCAACTACAATATCTTCTGGTTGCACCTCTTACAGTACACTGCTGCAGGTGGATTGGCAAAACCACAGCTTTGACAGGTCTTGCTGTTAGCTGGGATATTGGCAGCGAGTTGAAACCCACACTTCGAACAAAACAATGCGTCTGGACCAGTTGGCGCACCGCATTTAGGACACTCACTTACTCCAAGTTTAGTTCCACATCCTTTGCAGAAAGTCGCATCAGCATCGTTTAGCGCGCCGCAAGTCTCGCATTTCATAAGACGTTACCTCAAAGAAGACACAAAAGGTTATATTACCTCTTGTCTGACTTGGTAATTTGACCTTTTTGAAACTGCAAAATGCTGTTAATTTAATACTTGCAATCAATTATACAGTAATATTGCGGAATTCGTCACCCCTTTTTGAATGATCTGCCTTATCTCATTTTCTCCAGTGCCGGGCAGTAACGTTGCACTGCAGTTTCCGGCGGTAAACCTATTGGTACACCACAATAATCCAGAGGATCCGTTTCGAAATGTAAAATTTCACTACCATCGAAATAGCCATCACCATCAGTGTCGCTCTCTGCCCAAGAGGTTCCGTACAGCATATACTCAGCGTAGTTGCTGAGGCCGTCTTCATCTGGATCCCAACTTTTCAACTGATCGAGGAGTAACCCTACGGTTTGCTCTAATTGAGCCATTGCTTCGCTGGCCTCGGTCCAATTTCCCTTGTCCAACATTGCGCCTATCTCCTCACTGTCATGCACGGCCTGCTCTAAGCTCACTGGATCCAAGCTCTCTGCACCCATGTCCCGACACTCTGACAAATGGAATCGTACCATCTCATAAGAGTTGAGCAAATCTTCTTGACCCCTTCTGCTCTGGCAAGTGGCGTTGGCAAGAACAAGCCAGAGGAGTGGTAATCCTAGTAACAGCAAGGTTATTTTTTTCATAATACCTCATAGCCCATATCAAATGCCTTCAGGTTCATCGCAAGAAAAGACTTCTTTGTCCTGGTATTGAGGACTTTTTTTACCACTTTTTCATCGAAGGGCATTTTTGCATGGCGCATTAAGGTTCCAAGCATGACGATATTTACTGAGAGCTCTGAGCCGGCTTCACGGGCAAGAGCTCTGGCATCATAGGCAACGAGATTCCTTACCTGACTCGATATGGTTTGCATCATGTCAGAGACATCAGGATATTGATCCCTGCCACTAGATACACTGAAGGGAGCTACAGGGCTAGTGTTACAAATTACCAAGCTGCTAGTTGAGCATTTTCTTGCAGCCCGCAAAGCCTCTAGCGGTTCAAAGGCCATTAGGATGTCCACTTCACCATCGGAGATGACTGGACTTTGCACCTGGCCTAGAACCACTGCCGACTCCACCACCCCTCCCCGCTGGGCCATGCCGTGAACCTCACTCACCACCACAGGAACATTAGCAAGTAGCGCTGCCTCTCCTAACACCCTGGTCGCTAGTAAGGTGCCCTGCCCTCCTACACCAGTAAAAAAAATTCGCCAGCTTTCCATACCATATTCCTTCGCTGTTGCTCTCTTACAAATCCCTCAGTACCACCAATGCCAAGTGTCCGTACTCAGTTGTCTGTCTACAACCTCAAATCGCAAAACGCCAGGCTCATAGCCATATTGCATTTTAGATCTCACTCTTGGCGCCATGCGCTAGTCAATTCCTAACAACGAACAACGGAACTCAAGCACTCTTCTTTTTCGGCTTTATTGCGTGACAAATTTGCTTACAGACGCTACAACCACTGCACAGATGCTCATCAATTGCAATAAAGGCGCACTCCGCCTCATCCTCACAATAGGTAAAGGCCGGACATCCCAGCTCATCCAAACACCTTCTACACATATCACACTCGTTAGTCACCCTAAAAACTACTTTCTGTTTCTTGCCCGTGACGCGTCTTTCGAATAGCGGACACGGTGATTTTGAGATCACTACCTTTACACCAGGTTTATCCTCCATAATTTCTTTTATCGCGGCAATTGTCTTGTCAACTTGCAGGGGATTCACCACAACTAAGCGGTCCACACCACAACCTCGTACTAATGTTGCGATATCCACTTTTGGAGGCTGGCGCCCTTCGGCAGTGAGTTCCACCCCAGGATGGGGCTGCTGTCCTGTCATGGCAGTTGTACCGTTGTCCAAAATGACCAGGGTGAAATTGTGCTCATTATGGACAGCATTAATAAGCCCAGTAACACCCGAATGAAAGAAGGTCGAGTCGCCAACAAAAGCCACCACGGGCTGATCCTGAGCCTTGGAAAATCCGCCAGCGCTGGAGACACTGGATCCCATACAAAGGAGATAGTCGGCCGCCGCGAGGGGCGGCAGTAGGCCGAGAGTGTAGCAACCTATGTCAGAGGGAAAAACAGCACTTACCTTTCCTAATGCCTGTTTCACTGCATAATAGCTGGCTCTGTGCGGACAACCTGCACATAGATTAGGTGGTCGCTGGGGAAGATCCGATCTGATTTCCACCGCTGGCGGCTTATAATCCAGTTGGAAAAACCTGGCCAAAGCTGACTTGACCAGCACTGGATCGAACTCAAAGTAAAGGGGGAGTAATTCGTCACCCTTACCCTTAATTTCAATTTTCACCCCTTGCTCCTGAGCGACCACCTTCATCATGTCTTCCAAGAACGGCTCCAACTCTTCCACCACTAGAACCTTTTTAACTCTTTTAATGAAGTCCAAGCAGAGTGATTGTGGAAATGGGTAAGTCATTCCCAGTTTCAGCACCTGCACTTGGTCGGCAATATTAAATTCTCGAATGGCATCCATGACATAGTTGTAGCTCACCCCACTGGTTACAACTCCCCAGGTCCCCTGCCCTTCTACTTTATTGAAAGATGACCTATCGGCCTCTACTCGCAACTTTTTCAGCTTTTCAAGTAATCCAATGTGCAGCCTTCTCGCCACCATGGGCACCGGCACCAGGTTGAGAGGGTCCTTTAGGAAGTTCCCCTTTACCTTCGGATCCTGCAATGTTCCCATCTCTACAACGGACCGGCTGTGATTTATTCGAGTAGTGGTACGGAGCAGGACTGGAATACCATAGGACTCAGACAGGGTGAAAGCGGCTCGGGCCATGTCCAAGGCCTCCTGAGAATTGGCCGGCTCAAGCATGGGTATTCCGGCGAATCTGGCGAACAACCGGTTGTCCTGTTCGTTTTGGCTGGAGTGCATTGAGGGATCGTCAGCACTTACTATGACCATGCCTCCCTTTACTCCGACGTAAGACAACGTCATGAGCGCATCGGACGCCACATTCAAACCGACATGCTTCATGCTGCACATGGTTCGCAGACCACAAGTTGAAGCCGCAGCTGCCGTTTCTAGAGCTACTTTCTCATTTACTGAATACTCGAAATAAATGTCTGTTTCTTTGGAGATTTGATAGAGATTATCGCCTATCTCTGAGGAGGGAGTTCCGGGGTAGGTGGTGGCAAAGGACATACCTGCCTCGAGGGCCCCTCGGACAATAGCCTCGTTTCCAAGAAGCAGTTTCTTGCTACCGGCTTGGACTGTTAGTAGTTCATGCATTGTTAACCTCTCACATTGTAGGAGTGTCAGTTGTTCCGCCTAGGGCGGATCAGTCGTCCGTTGCTTCAATAATCGATGCTTAGTTGTTACTTGTCCTTGGTCATTTCTCATAGCCAGGTTTCCTGTTGCGGCTTGTGTCTGCTTTATTCCTAATTTCGGAAAAATATTATAATATCTGGGAATTAACTACTACATTAGCAAAATTTCCACGCCGCTACGGACAACGGACCACGAACAACGGACGGATGTTAACGGCTCGACAGCGTTCGCCTGAAGCTGACCATGGTTAATGGAAATCACATTCAAAATCAACTCGATATTTTCCTGTAATCCACCACGTTGAATGGGCTCTCTTCTTTAGGCTTGATGGATCCAGGTTCAACCAGAATAATTCGTGGGTTGACTCCGATTCCTCCCGAGACCTTTTCACCCATGCGCTCTATCAAGGACCGCTGCTCCCGCATTTTGTCAAAGAATAGCTCCTCAGAAACCTCAACTTGCACCGTGAGGCTGTCTAGGTGGCCTTTTCTTTCCACCACCAACTGGTAAAAGGGTCTGCTTCCTAGGACCTCCTCAAGAAGATCACCTACGCGACTCGGAATTATGTTTATGCCCTTTACAATGATTACCTGGTCTGTGCGCCCTAATACCCTGCTCATGCGAGCCAAATTGCGACCACACTGGCAAGCCTCATATTCCATCGAGCAGAGATCACCTGTACGAAACCTGATTAGAGGAAATGCCTCTTTGGTAACAGTTGTTATGATCAGTTCCCCAACTTCTCCGGAGTCCAAATTCTTTCCCGTTTTTGGCTCCACCACCTCAAAAATAAAATGATCCTCGTTCAGATGCATACCAGCCTGATATAGGCATTCGCCGGCTACCCCGGGCCCCATTATCTCGCTGAGGCCGTAATTGTCCGTAGCCTTTACGTACAGTCTTGTCTCAATTTCCTGTCGCATCTCCTCCGACCATGGCTCACCGGCAAGCATGGCAAACTTGAGCGTCAGTGTTTTGGCATTGACACCCATCTTTTCCATGCGATCGGCTATAACCAGAGCATAGGAAGGAGTAGCCACTAAAGCCGTGGTACGGTAGTCTTCCATAATCTTTACTTGACGTTCAGTACGTCCAACTGAGGTTGGCAGTACTGAAGCGCCAATGAGCTCGGCCCCATAGTGGAGCCCCAACCCACCGGTAAGAAGTCCATAATTCAGAGTGATTTGTACCACATCGTCAGCGGTGACTCCTCCGGCGGTGAGAACACGGGCTACAAGCTCGCTCCAATGTTTCAAATCCTGCCTGGTGTAGCCTACGACAACGGGCTTGGTAGCACCTGAAGAAGAATGAACCCTAACCACCTCTCGCAAGGGAACGGCGAAAAGATCATAAGGATAAGCATCGCTTAGATCACTACTACAGGTGAACGGCAGGTTCCTCAGATCATTCAGCTCAACTAGGTCCTCAGGCTCAAAGCCTATCTCATCAAACTTCTTCCGATAAAAAGCGACGTTCTTGTAGACCCGATTGAGCGTTGCCTGTAGTCGCTCAAGCTGCAACTGGGCTAGCTCATCCCGTGACATACATTCGTATTCCTGGTCCCAAATTTTCATGGTCTCCCACTCCGTTGGAGGGTACGTTGTTCCGCCTGAGGCGGATCAGTTGTCCGTTGTTAACTCCCTCCATTTGCAGGCTGGCGTGCAGCGAGACGGGAGGTCGGGGTGAGACAGTGATTGTCTATTACTCGTCTCGCATAGTTCTTTAGGCAATGCTCTATGCCCTATGCCGCTTTTAGCAACTGACCACGGACTTTAAGATTTCAATCCTCCCACACTTCCCGATAGCCCTTGCCGAGATAGGCTCGTTTCACTTCTTCGTGCTCGAGAAGCATCCGGCATTTACCCTGAAGAACTATTTTCCCGGTTTCCAACACATATCCACGATCTGCTATGTGAAGGGCAGCACGAGCGTTCTGTTCGATAAGCAAAATGGTGGTTCCTTCTTCTCTCAATACTTTAATGATTTTAAATATTTCCTTCACCAGCAAAGGTGAAAGCCCCATGGAAGGTTCGTCCAGTATTAGAAGTCGCGGCCTCGCCATTAAGGCTCGAGTGATAGCCAGGATTTGTTGCTCCCCCCCACTCAGGGTGCCCGCCATCTGATTCCATCGGTCAGCGAGAATGGGAAATTTCTTTTTGAAACGTTCCATATCCGCTTGCACTTCTTTTTTATCTCTGCGGATAAATCCACCCATTTCAAGGTTATCTCGCAAGCTCAGGGTGGAAAAAACTTTCCGCCCTTCTGGAACGTGGGAAATGCCGGCCCGGACAATCTCCTCCGCTGCTACCTTTGTTACATCCCTACCTTCGAAAGTAATGGAACCACGACTGGCGGGAGTAATTCCAGAAATTGTTTTTAAAACCGTAGTCTTACCGGCTCCATTGGCACCTATCAATGTCACTATTTCGCCTTGATTTACATGGAGAGATACACCCCGCAAGGCATGAATGTTGCCGTAGTATGTGTGGACACTTTTTAACTTTAACATCTATCAAGCCATGAGTTTGCAATGCTCTGGGGCTAAGCGCGTTGCCCCTCGCGCTAGAGATCTGAATAATCGACCTCTTCCCCTAAATAGGCTTCGATCACCACGGGATCATTCTTTATTTCTTTAGGCTTGCCCTCAGCGATCTTTTCACCAAAGTTCATCACAACAATCTCGTCCGAAATGTCCATGACAAGATTCATGTCATGCTCGACCAATACTACTGTAATTCCCCTTTCCAAAATCCTGTGGATCAAAGCCGCCAACCCTTCAGTTTCTCGGGTATTCAGCCCCCCAGCTGGCTCGTCCAGCAACAGCATTTTTGGTTCTGTGGCCAATGCTCGAGCTATCTCGAGAAGCTTTTGTTCTCCTAGAGGCAGATTACCAGCCAACTCCCCTGCTTTGTGTTCTAGCCCTACGAATTTAAGGTAGTCCCTAGCTCCCTCCCGGATCTGTCGCTCCTCCCTCCGCATCCGTGGAAGTTTGAGACCTGCACTGATAATCCCGGCCCGACTCTGAATGTGCCTTCCCACCATTACATTTTCCAGAACAGTCATGCGACCAAATACTTCCACATTTTGAAAAGTCCGGGAAACACCTAGACGGGCAATCTCCCCAGCCTTCTTGCCCTCGATAGACTCGCCGTCAAAGGCAATGGATCCGGTGTTGGGTGGAAAAACCCCACTAATTACATTGAACAGTGTGGTCTTTCCAGCCCCGTTTGGTCCGATGACTGCCTTGATCGTTCCGGACTCAACAGTGAAACTCAATCCATTGAGAGCTTGTACGCCACCAAAGGATTTACGCAGATCCACAACGCTCAGGAAAGTGCTAAAATTTTCAGAACCCATTTAAATCTCACCAGCAACTCACACTGCTCCCCACAGTGCTGAACGTGTGAACAAAGCTGGGTTATGGGTGATGGCCTATAAGTTATGGTTTACGAGTCATACTTTCTCCCCCATTACCCATTACCCATGACCTATTACCTTGAAAACTCTCAGCTTCTTTTCCACAGCCATCTCATTTTCGGAGTTAGACCAACCAAACCTTCAGGGAGAAACATTACAATAGCTAGGAGAACAGCGCCATAAACTAGAATATCAAAATCGCGGAAGACATGAAGCCACTCGTTGCCCAAAAAAGTTAGCAGCCAGGTGCCGAGAAGCGCTCCCCAGATGTTATGCATACCACCCACCACTACCATCATTACCAGTTTTATAGAAAGGAAGAGATCAAAAGAACTGGGGCTCAAGAAACCCACATAATGGGTATAGAGACTTCCAGCAATGGAGGCATATGCTCCGCTCAAAACAAAAATGATGACTTTGAATCTTGAGGTTTCAACTCCCATGGCGTTTGCAGCAACTTCACTGTCGTGCAAAGAGCGCAGGGCCCTACCTATGCGGGAATTAATCACATTGAGCGAAAAAACCAGGGTAAGCAATACCAGTGACCAAACGAGGATATAGTAATACAGATCATTATTTAGATCTAAACCGAATATGGTTAGCCCTGGAATGTCTGAAAACCCGGAGGGCCCGCCGGTAAGGGCTACCTCCTCATTGAAAAAAATATAGACGATAACACCAAAACCAAGGGTAGCCATGGCTAGATAGTGCCCTTTTAATTTCAGCGACGGAACGCCGACAATATATGCAACCAGAGCGGTGAGGCAAACGCCTGCGACCATGGCTAGCCACGGAGACAGGGAGAGCTTTGTGCATAGTATTCCTGAAGAGTAGGCTCCCAGACCGAAAAAGGCTGCATGACCAAGGGAGATCTGACCCGCATAACCCATGAGAAGGCTTAGCCCCAAGTTTATTAAACTGTAGATACCGACAAATATCATAACGTCCAAATAGTGGCCAATTGCCCTAACATTGAGAACCACCACTGGAAACAAGGCAAGAAAGATAATCAGGGCGAAAAGAATTTTTGAATTGGATTTTTCCATCTCAGAAGTTCTAGACAAATAGAGTTCAACCCATTGAAGCGATACTCACTTCCAATGTTCCTGGACAGAATGTCATCAATAAGAGGTTTTAGCCATGAAATTACTACTTAGGACAAATATCGAAGCTATTCTTCCAACTGGCTAACCGGCTTAACTGGCTAAACCGGCTAAAAAGCTTCAAAACTCTTTAATCTTGCTGGCCTCTACATTGCCAAACAAACCACTCGGACGAATGTATAAAACCAAGAGCAGTAGCAAAAGGGCTACAGCATCCTTGTAGCCTGAGGAAACAAAGCCAGCGCATAGGGATTCAATAATTCCAAGAAAAATACCCGCTACCACTGCTCCATAAAAACTTCCCAAGCCACCCATCACAGCAGCGCCAAAACCTTTCAAGGCTAAAAGCGCACCTCGGTCGTATTCCATCAGGGATATGGGAGTTATTATGGCTCCGGCAACTGCGCCAATGGCGGCACTCAAGGCAAAAGAAATTAAAACCATGATGTTAACTCTAATGCCTACTAAGCGAGCCGCCTCGGGATCATCAGCACATGCCAGCATGGCTTTACCATATCTTGTTTTTTTGAAAAAGAGGGTGAGGAGCACAACCACCACTGCAGTTATGAGCAGCACCCATATTGTCTGGGTTTGAATGGCTGCTCCGAGAATGAATATTGGTTCGCTTCCGCTAAATGGCGGGATAATATAAGGATCTTTGCCCCAAACGAACATAGCAATTCCCTTAAAGAGAATTGAAACAGCGATGGTGACAATGATCATCGTCAATACGGTGGCATTTTTGAGTGGGTTGATGGTGAATCTTTCCATCAACGCTCCCACGCCGGTGACTGCCGCAATTGTCAGAATAAAGGCCACTGGCAGTGGTAGTTTCGCCACAGCGGTGAAAAAAACCATAATAAGCCCGCCCAGCATGACAAACTCTCCCTGGGCGAAGTTAATTATTTCCGTAACGTTGTATATGATATTAAAGCCCACAGCCACCAGAGCGTAAATGCTGCCCACGGTGATGCCAGTGAAAAGATACTGAGTGAGTTGTCCTATTAAGGAAATTCTTTCCATAGAATCAACAAGTTCCAGTTTTTGTGCAGTTTTAGCCAGGATGTTTCATGAATTGGTGTCACCAGACCACGAAGATGGGCTTGTCACCGGGTAACCGCAGGGTGTCGGTCCCGAGGCATACCTGAATGGTATGTCGCAGGGGCTGACGCCCGAAAACTCACGGGAGGGCGGCCATTTGCGTGGTCGTAGTAAGCTATTCATGAAACATCCTGGCTAGGTAAACTCAACAGAAAGCCTCTCCCGACCCAAGGACTGGAGAGGCTTTCAGCGCTATAGCAATTTTAGGGGAATCTAGGGAGCCAAGGCCCAAGTGTTGTCTTTCACCACCACCATTTCAAAGGCTTCCTTGGTTAGGCCATTGTGATCGGTGGGAGAGAAATTGAACACCCCGTGCTGACCAACGAATTTTTTTCGATTCTCAATGTAGTCCCTAATTTTGGCTGAATCAGGTCCCACACTCCTCATAGCATCGACGACAAGGTTGAGAGAATCCCAGGCATGCCCGCCAAAGGAGGATATGGGCTCATTGTATTTTTGCTCATAGGCTTCATTGTAAAGCATAATTACCTTTTTTTGTGGATCGTCATCAGCAATTAGTAAAGGAATATTGACCTTTCCCAGAGGACAAAAAACGCCCTCTGCGGCACCGGCCGCAAGTTCGATGTTTTTGGGACTGCCAAATCCATGACTCTGAAAGAAGGGGATGGAGGTCATTCCCAGATCTCTCCAGTTCTTAACCGCCAGAACCTGGGTGGGACCCACAGACCAGTTGACAATTGCCTGTGCCCCTGTGCCGCGGATGCGAGTAAGTTGGGCGGTAATATCCGTATCCTTAGGGCCATAGCGCTCGTCTGCGAGTATTTCTATGCCAACTTGCGGAGCTATTCGCAGCAGCTCTTCGCGACCACTGGCGCCAAAGCCGGTGGAAACACTCATGATGGCAATTTTAGTCATGCCATTTTTTAACAGATAATCATAAATTTTCTCAACCGCATGGGTATCCGACTGGGGTACCTTGAAGATCCACTTTCGCTCTGCCACCGGGGTCACAATCTTGTTGCTGGCCGCACAGGAAACCAAGGGGACCTGTTCATCATTAGCAACTTTGACCACCGCCATGGTGTTACCACTAAGGCTGGGGCCAATGATTACTGGGACATTATCTTTCTTAATCAGTCGCTTAACCGCAAGGACGCATTTGGTTTCGTCGCTTTCGTCATCATAGAGTATTAGCTCTAGTCGATGACCATTGATGCCACCAGTGTTGTTTATTGCCTCGGCAATCATCTCTGCAGTCTTTTTTTCAGGTTCACCGAGGAACGAAGCACGTCCGGTTACTGAAAAAACGGCGCCCACTTTGTAGGGCTCTTTCTCTTTAGCGCACGAAAACACCAGAGCTAGTGAGATTATCACCGCCAGCGCCACCCATATCGACCTTCCCTTTATCTTCATTGATTTTCCCTCCTCTAGATCATATGGCATCATTATATCTCTCACCGAATGTTGATGGGGTGTCACCTCCTTTCCCCCTTTTGTAGGATTTTGTCAATATCAAATATTTCGCACCTCAGATCATGCAGGTGGAAGCTCCACAAAAAACTCTTTCGGATCCTGAGTTCAACAAAAAAAGCCGCTTTCATGTGGCGGCCTCTTTGAAGACAAAAAAGCCGCAGGCAGTTGAGTCTGCCCCCGGCCTCGATTCTATAGGTTGAACAGGGCTAGTGGACAGACCCCTCCCCATTGTAATAGTAAAAAAAGTAATAATAACTTTGGCGGACGGTTTGTCTGGTAGAGAAGGCCATGAAGTGCTCCCGACTCCTTGCCTTTAGGATGAATAATGCTATACCATAGAGAATAGGCTGGATTGTGTCAAGAATAAAAGGTAGATTAAATTGATCAACCTTTGCTTGGACAAAACTCTAGGACCAATCAGTGAGGAAATACCAGCTTCAGGAACTCAGAAAGATCATCCAATACATCCTCCTCTACCGACCAGATGAATTCGGGCTGTTCTTGGACGATGACGGCTCCCTGCCCATCAAAGACCTCATGTGGGCCCTACATGAGGAAGAAGGCTGGAAACACATCCGCTTGGGCCATCTGAAAGAATTGGCTTACTCCCACCTTGAGTCAGCTTTCACTCTAGAGGAAAACTGTATCAAACCCACACCGGCAAAGAAGCAAACAAGTTTAGCCGCTGCCCCGCCTCGATTGCTTTACTACGCTGCCACAAGAAGGGCTTACCCCGTCATCCTCAAGCATGGGCTACGGCCAGGAGGCCGTCCCTATGTGCCTTTGGCTACAACTGACCAAATAGCCTTGCGCATCGGGAGACGGAGAGATCCCAAACCGATCCTTTTGACTATCCATGCAGTGCAGGCCCATGATAAAGGCCATGTTTTTTATCGCTGTGGCGAATTGCTCTATTTAGTGAGAACTCTTCCTCCCATTTTTCTGAGCGGCCCACCACTCCGCGAACCTTCCAAGCCAACTAAGGTCTCCCGACCTAAAGCCCCTGAGCCCAGTAAGATTGATCTGCCTGAAATGATTGGTTCTTTTTTGCTTGATCCCGCTAGAGACCCTGACCCAATGAGAAGAGAGAGGAGGAAAAAGGATAAAGAGCTCAAGCGTCAGAGAAGTCGCGAGCGGCGTCTTAAAAGAAGCGGGAGATAGAAGTCAGAGGTCAGAGGTCAGAGGTCAGACGACAGATGACAGAGGACAGATTATGATTTCTACGACTTACCAAAATAAAAAGCGGGGCCGAAGCCCCGCTGTAAAGCTCCCACTGACCTTCACCGGCCCCACCCACAGGATTCGCTTTCGTTGCCAGTAACCTACTTGCGAAAGGGAGCGGTAGCAAACGCTTGCGGCCCTTAGGACCCGCGGCCGGAGAGCCTGTGGGAGTTAGCTGTAGTTTACATTCCAGCCTTTCAGTTCGTCAACCATTTTTGCTTCTCCACCCCACATCGAAGTCGTAGAATCCGCAGAAATCGTAGAAGTCGTTCAAGCCGTCAAATCGTTATGCCGTAAATGGTGAATAGTGAACGGCATGTGAGGTTATTCGTTATTAGTTATCCGTTATAAGCAAAAGATTAACCTGTAACTGTTCTAACTTGGAACTTGGAACCTTGAACTTGAATCCACTGATCTCTGACCTCTGAGTTCTGCCCGCCGCCCACACCTCAACCACTCGACTCGTTGCTCTCCCCTTTTTGGCGTGGCAGAAGTTCCACCACCGTTGCTCCCCAACCGCCGGATTTTGGCGAGGCACTGTAGAACCTATCAACCCGTGGATCATTAGCCAACAAACCGTGCACCCGGCGACGAAGTGCTCCGGTCCCTTTTCCGTGTACTATCTTGACTAGCAAAAGTCCATCTCTCTGGCTGACACGGATAAACTCCTCCACAAGTGAGGGAACCTCTTTGGGTAAAAAGGTGTGGAGATCTAAAGTGTCACCCAAAACTACTTCCACTGCCTCCATTGGGGAGAAGTCCACCAAAACCTCATCCCCATGATGAAACTGCACATTAGCCTTTGAAGAGTCATGGTCACCCAGACGCACAAAATTTTCCAGTGGATTGTCTAGAATCAACCAAAGCACGGCCAAGAGAAATAAAATGGAGAATCCTA
>JAJDNT010000327.1 GCA_022340515.1 Deltaproteobacteria bacterium | reverse complement strand
AAGTTCGGTTGGAAATTTCCAGCGAAGATAATCGCCCTGTCAATCACTCTTTCCCCTTTGAACAGTTAACTTTCGTCGAGACCAAGGAACTCTCTGGCTCTCACTATGAGCGTTGGTCCTTTCCCTTTCCAGAGGATCTTTCTATTGGCTACTACCACTTCAAGCTCTTTGTTGAACAAGAAGAACAGAAGTTCCAGCAAAAAATACTGGTGATCCTCTGCCCGAAAAAGGCCTATCTTCCCCCAGCCTTGCAGGGAGCTGGCAAGAAAGCTGGTATTGCTATCTCTCTATACGGCCTCAGATCAAAGGGTAATTGGGGTATTGGAGACCTAGGTGATCTCAAGGAATTCATTCGCTGGGCAGTTGGACATCTCCACCTAGATGTGGTTGGTCTAAATCCGTTGCATGCCATCTCAAACCGACAACCTTACAACATCAGCCCATATTTCCCCTCAAGCAGATACTATCGCAACTTCATCTATCTAGATGTCGAAAAGATTGAAGACTATGTCTCCTCCAGTGCAGCAAAGGAATTTGTCCAGGAGGGAAAAAACCAAAATCTCTTAAATGAACTTCGTAATTCCCGGCTGGTGCAATACCAACAGATAGCTAATTTGAAGCTTAAAGTTTTAAGGATGGTGTTCCAAAGTTTTCTGCAAAAACATTGGAATAAGGGAGGGTTAAGCGACAGGGGCAGGCAGCTCCAGGCATATGTCAGCAGGGAAGGTTTTCTGCTGGATAATTTTGCCACTTTTTGCGCCCTGGAAGCTTTTTTTCATGAGAAAAATCAAGGGTTCTACACCTGGCGGCAGTGGCCCCAGCCTTACCGGAACCCCCGCTCTGAAAAAGTGCGAGAATTTCGCCAAGACCATCAGGAGAGTATATTTTTCTATAAATATCTGCAATGGCAACTGGAGGAACAACTACAAGAGGCCCAGGACCTTGCCCTGTCACTGGGAGCTTCTTTGGGTCTCTATCACGATTTGGCCTTGGGTATTGACCCCGGAGGTGCTGACTATTGGGCCTACCAGGATTTCTTTGTTGAAGGGGTTACGGTGGGAGCGCCACCCGACGACTTTGCTCTAGAGGGCCAAAACTGGGGATTCCACCCACCCCATGGGGAGAACTACCGCAATGACGGCTACAGCCTGTTTAGCAAAGAGATCAGCAGAAATTGTCAGCCGGGCGGGGCCTTGAGAATTGATCACGTCATGCGATTTTTTCGTCTCTTCTGGATCATCGCCGGGCAGTCTGCCAAAAATGGAACCTACGTAGAGTACAATTACCAGGATCTTCTGAAAATTCTGGCCTTGGAAAGTGAAAGGGCTCAGACCCTCATTATTGGAGAGGATCTAGGCACGGTTCCGCCCCAAGTAAGAGAGGCCCTCTCTCATCACCGCATTTTTTCTTATCGGCTTTTTTACTTTGAAAGAGACGAACACGGCGGTTTCAGGGATGGGGAATCATATCCGGAATTCGCCTTGGCCTCAGTCGGTACTCATGACCTTCCCACTCTGGCAGGATTTTGGAAAGGAGAGGATCTCTATTTGCGTAAGAGTTTGGGGCTATTTCCCAGTGAAAGCCAATTTCAAAGTGCAGTGCAAAATAGGGAACAAGAAAAAAACAAGATACTGGAACGACTGGTAATTTCAGGCTTTCTCACGGAGCATCTGGCTAACAGCCCTGAGATTTACACTGAATTGACTGGGGACCTCCATAGTGCGATCATTGGCTTTATCTTATCAACTTCAGCTAAACTGGTCCTCTTGAGTCAGGAGGATCTTTTCAGAGATGCACGGCAACAGAATGTGCCTGGCACCGTTTCAGAGTATCCCAACTGGTCAACAAAGATGATCTATTCTTTAGAGGAGCTTGGGCAACACCCAGAGGTGGAGAAGTGCGTAAGAGTTTTTCGACGGTGGATTTACACTAGCGGTAGGGGTATGGCACCAGACTCTTGATCTTGGGTGCAGCAGCCACAAGCCTTCACCTTATGGCTGGCATGTTCTTTGCTTGTTTCCATCATTGTCCGGATGGGCACGAACCTGGTCAGATTGGACAAGTTAATAATTTGTACTGACCACCGCTGCCCAAGGCCACAGTATTAAAGAGCAAATAGGAAGGCTGCGAACATGGGAGCTGCGACCGGCAAGCTCAATGAGATCCCACAAAGGCTAAAGAAATTCATCACCCACGATGTCCGGAAAAACCCTATTCTCGGGCTTTATCTGGTCATAGGAGTGATGGTCCTGGGCTACGGTATCTACTTTGCAGCGGTGATGTATAAGGATCTCACCGGTACCGGTAAAAAAAAGGTTGCTCCCAGGCCCCCAGTGGCACAGGTGAGTAAACCTCCAGTAGCGAAGAAACAGGTTCCCGCTGAACCAAAAGTAGTTTCTCCTCCGGAGGAGCAAGATATTCCTGCCCAGGAACAACCAGTCCAAAAAGAAACGGAAAAAAAAGAAGTTGGGGAAAAGGTCAAGGTCGCCACTGCCCAAAAGCTCGACACCAGCCAATGGAAGAGCGTCGAATTCCCCGACGGCTCCCTTATTTCCTATCCCCCTGATTGGAGCAGGAGCGCAGTTGATTCTGAAAACAGCATTCTCTATGGCATTCGCCTGCAGGCCCCTGGCAGTGAAGCAAGTTTGAAATGCTACAGTCGCAGTAGAAAACTCGGAGACAACTATGCCGACTCTCTGAAAGAGACCATGAAAAGAGGAGGCTACACCAATATCAAAAAAGATACCGAGAAGATAAACCAGCAGGATGTCGCCCAGATCAGTGGAACTCTGGCTGACAAACATATGATTGTTAGCATCTTTGAGCCCCAGGCCGACAGATATTTCATCGTCAGACTAATCGTTTCAAAACAGGAGCTTACCAAACTTCAACCATTTTACAGCGCAATTGTGGAGAGTTATGGTGATTCCACTTCGCCAACAACCTCGGTGGTTTCTATCGAGAAACTGGAACAACAACTCGAGAAGAGCATCGAAAAGAAAACGGAATATCTGGTGGGCAGTACAGTCTACCTCAAAATGAAAAATGGCGCCGTGCACAAAGGTGTGGTCATTGCTGAAGACGACAGCTCTCTTACTCTTGAGAGTTTCCGTTTTGGTGGAAGGTACAGCTTTAAGGTAAGTAAAAAAGATATCGCAGAAATCATCCGTTAATCATAGCCGTCCCAATCAATTTTCCCCTCTCTTAAGTTCAATGAGTGTCACCTCTGGAGGTGCGAGAAATCTCATGGGGGGGCCCCAGGTACCGGTTCCCCGGCTCACATATAGGGCACTTCCCTTTTCCAACCGGTGAAGCCCACTTTGCCTAGGATAAAAGATTCTTGTGACCAGATTGAAAGGAAAGATCTGTCCACCGTGAGTATGGCCGCTCAACTGGAGATCGAACTGGCCAATGGCTTCCTTCTCTACCGTGGGTCGGTGTTTGAGGAGCAAGGTAAATCTCTTTGAGTCTAAATCTGCAAGCAAAATTTTCTCTTCTTTTCCCACCGCACTGACCTTCGGGTACCTTCTTTTACCAGCCGGATCGTCCACTCCTACAAGGTTAATTAAACCTTTAAGGTTACAACCTTCATTGCGCAAGAAGTTAAAACCCGCTGCCTTCAGGAAGAGTCCACTCTGATGAATACCCGCGT
Source organism: Deltaproteobacteria bacterium (assembly GCA_022340515.1). GTDB lineage: Bacteria > Desulfobacterota > Syntrophobacteria > BM002 > BM002 > BM002. Next base: position 1,787 of record JAJDNT010000327.1, on the reverse strand, counting down.
AGAACTCATGATTCCCTGCGATGGCAAACTTGCCCAGGGGGGGATTCACCTTGGCCAACATGGCCGCCAGGTTATTCAACCGGTCCATCTGTGCGTCCACCAAATCGCCAGTGGCAACCACTAAATCGGGCTTAACTCTTTCCAAAAGTCTAATAATCCGGGCCAACCTCCTTTCACCTACCATCGGTCCCAGGTGCACATCAGAAATTTGCGCGATGGTTATTTTCTCCACAGAGGCCGGCAATTTCATGGTTGGCAAAACCACCCGCTCTAGCCTTATCTGCCAGGCACTGTAACCAGACAAACCTCCCAAAAAAAGGACCCCTAGAATTATGAATATAAAGCTATCCCTGCCTTTCCATACTAAGCTGCCAGTAAACGATCCTGGCAGCAAAGCCAAAATCCGCATAGATAAATTGTACAGATCTAGGCAAAGACTCAGGCAAAAGAAAAAGAACAGTAGCCCCATCCAAGTATAAGCAAGGTAAGCAAGATATCGGCCGGCCAGATGCATCCCATGCCGATCAAGTAACCGCACTGCTATAGGTGCTAAGACCATGACCGTCAGGACTAAGGCCATGGCCACACTTGCCCCAATGGTTGGAGCAAAGGCAGCCCTTGCCTTAATAAACAGGTAGAGGTGGATAGCACCATAAATAGAAAGGAAAGTTAGGAGAAATAGGCTCATGACTGTTTATTTATCACGGTTTAGCTGACCTTTCCACTTGGAAAAATCTGAGGAGTTTCCCCAAAAAATATTTTGGAGACCTAGGCCACGGGGAAGCTACTCCACAACGCACATGATTCGCACCATTTATTGGCAGGGTTCCTGTTTAGTGTGCACCAAATCTTCATGCAAGCCCTCTCGAGGCTGAGAGAGTGAAGCTCGGTTGCTCAGATGTTCGTTGTTTCGCAGCTTCCCCTTTTGACCTTTGCTGATGTCTCTTCTGTGAGTGACCTGCCCTGTTGAATAGGGTTCCCTCGGGGAAATTCAACAGGGCTAGCGGAAGGTCTGTGTCACTTTTCGCCTAGGGCGGACTGGGGGAGCCCCTAGCCCGTCGGAGCATTGTGCGGGCGGGAACAGGGAGGGGGTGCCCCGCCCGCCATGCGAGCGAGGCGAGGCGGGCGGGCTTCCCCCGGCCACAGCTGGGCTAGAAGTGACTCCGCCGCAGGCGGATGAGCCCCTGGAAAGACAGAAGAGACATCAGCAAGTCCATTTTCATTTACTCACACAGGCAAACTGGCTACTGAAGAGAAGTTAAAGGAATGGTCACCTTATTTTTGGGAAATCTCCTGGAAAAATCTTCCTTGACACCGTCCATTACCGTCCTTAATATAGGAAGCCTGCTAACTTAGGCGGGGATTTTAAATTCGAAGGCATAAATGAATAAAGAGAGGTATTGAGTATGCTTGAAGTTACTGAGAAGGCAGCTGAGAAACTGAAGGAATATCTCAAAGAACGCGAACTGGAATCGGCAATCAGGATCTTTGTTTCCCAAGTTGGCTGAGGCGGACCCTCTCTGGGAATGGCTCTGGATGAGCCAAACGAACAGGATCAGGTATTCGAATTTGACGGTCTGACCTACCTTGTGGAATCAAACCTTTTTAATCAGGCGCGCCCCATCAAGGTAGATTTCGTAGAAGAGGCACACTGTTCTGGCTTCTCCATCACCTCCATGTTGGCAAGACCAGATAGCTGCGGGTCGTGTAGTTGTTAGTAATTTTCAGCTCAAGAAAATACCGACCCTCATAAATGTGGGTCGGTATTTTTTATCTATCTAACCACT
>JAJDNT010000326.1 GCA_022340515.1 Deltaproteobacteria bacterium | reverse complement strand
AAAATCCTACGCAGAAGGCGAAATGGAAGCCATCCGCGCGGTGCTGGCTAGTGCAGTTAAATAAAGACTTAGGGTACACGGCACTGACATGCTGTTGGAGGTTTGAGGCGAAAAATTGATGGAGATGTCTTTGCCTCCAACTGTGAAGCTTGATGCTCTATGCTATCTGGATTCTAGCTCCTTTACTTCATGCCTGTAAATCTCGGGTAAACAAAGGTACCTCTCGCCCTCCTCAATCTTGCCTCTCTTCCAGCAACCTTCACCATATATTTGGCATTTCCGCTGTAGTACTTTCCATGTATCTTTGTACTGCCCGGTCGAGAGTCTGCCGCTTTGCAAAAGTTTCTCCAAAGCCTTGATCCTGTATCGATCTATGCCACTTCTGGCAGACAACTGATCTGCATGGCCACCCCGCTTGATCACTAGGGGAGAAGGCAACAAAACCACCGGATATTCCGCTGAAACTCTCAACCATAGGTCATAGTCCTCAGCAGCAGGCAACTCTTCATCAAAATAGCCCACCTTTTCCAGAAGAGAAACCCTCACCATTACCGCTGAGGGACTGACCAGGCAAAGATCGAGGCTTCGCCGAAAAATGTCCCCAGATGGCTTTCGATGGTGTCTTTTTGGATTCACCCGCCGGCCATTTCTCCACCAGATCTCTTCTGTCTGACAAATCTGAATCTCCGGATTTTCTTTCATGTATTTATGTTGCACCTGCAGTTTGGCAGGGAGCCACAGATCATCAGAATCCAGAAAAGCAACCAGTGGAGCGCTGGCAATTTCGAGTCCACGATTCCGCGCAGCGCTTACTCCTGCATTTTCTTGCTGATAATATCTGAGACGCGAGACATAGACAGAGAGTTTTTCCTCGGTTTCATCGGTGGAGCCGTCGTCAATTACAATGAGCTCAAAGTCCGTCATCTCCTGGGCCAGAACTGATTCCACCGCTTCAGCCACCATGGCGGCGCGATTATAAGTAGTTATTATCACGGATACTTGAGGTGACATTAAGGAAATGCCTAAATTGAGCTAATGTGCCTAAAATGTCTAAAATGTAGGGAATAGCTACTGAGACTACTCTCAAGCCATGAGCTGATACAAAACTGCTAGTCCCCCAGCAAGATAGAAGCTATTTTCCACCAAGGTTTCGAAGCGGAGGCTACCCGGCCGCAATAACTCCTTCTGGTGCACCAAGAGGTAAAAGCCGGCATAGCCACAAGTAATAAGCATTACATAGCTAAAATTTGTTGCTAAGCTTAAGAGAGGTGCCAACCCTAAAGAGAGTGCCAGACCCAAAACCAAATAGACCAAGAGCCGTTTGGTCCGTTTCTCACCTATGACAATCGGCAAAGTCTCTTCCCCAACAAGTCGATCCCCTTGGATGTCCACAATGTCGAAGACAGCCGAGCGCACAAAAACCAAAACAAAAACTACAATCAACGCAAAAAAAGTCCTAAGACCTAAGGTCTGATCTTCGCGCAGGCTTGGTAGCAGAGTGGCTACAACACTCCAACCGGCGGCGACAAAAATTGTCTTGGATGCGGGAATATCCTTGAGTTTGGACACCCTCACAACTCGCAACCAACTCTCCGGAAAGATACGTACACTGTAAAGTAGTCCCAAGCCGGTCATAGCCATCAGAGCGAAAAAAATGGCCCTGCTCTGAGCATTGGCGATGATAAGAGCCACAATGACACCACTTAGACTGGTAACAAAAAAGCCGAACTTATAATGCTCGTAAAGGGCTGCACGGGATGGATAGTTAAAGCGCGAGGCCTGGTCCGTGTAACGGTTGAGCACATGCATGGCAAATACATAGAAAAATGTTATAAAAAAATCTGCAAGTCTCGGCTGGATTCCTTGCAGAACAGCAGCCGCATAGCTCAAACATCCTGCACCGCCTGCCACATACAGATTGCTTTGCAATAAAAAGCGTAAGTAGCGGTCAAAGACCTTGACCAGTGGCCTAACCCCCCTGGGTTGTATGCTCTCCAACTTGTGCACAACCCGCCTGATTAGCCAGTGAGGTGTCGAAGCACCTGCAGTAACACCAACAATGGTTAGGTCCTGAAATTGTTTTCGATCCAGTTCCTCTTCGGTCTCAACATGAAAGGTTGGGATGCCAGTCGCCCCGGCTATCTCGGCCAACCTCTTTGTATTTCCACTGTGACGCCCGCCCACTACTACCATAGCTTCCACCTCTTTGCAGAGAGCGCGCACTTCCTCCTGACGATTGTGGGTGGAGTCACAGATGGTATTGTAGACCTCGGCCCCGGGGTAGCGCTCTTCTATAAGAGTGGCTATTGTATTAAACGCCCGCTCATCTTGGGTGGTCTGCGCCACCACTAGGACCTTGTCCATTGACGGCAGTTTGTCAACTTCTTCCGGTGTATTCAAAACGTGAACCCGCCCATTGGCGAACCCTTTTAATCCTATTACCTCGGCGTGGTTATCATCACCGACAATAACTACATCGTATCCCCTGAGGGCATATTTTTTAATGATTCCCTGTACCTTTGCCACCCTAGGGCAGGTGGCGTTAATGATCTTGAAACCCTTCTGCCGAATTACCATACGTTCCTGGGGTGGAATCCCGTGGGCTCTTATGGCTATGCGTCCCTGTTCTGCCTCTTCCATGTCCTGTAGACAACGAATACCTCGCTTCTCTAAAATTTCTAGGACCTGATTGTTGTGGATTAGAGGTCCATAAGTGTGAATGATCTCATCAGGTTGCAGGTCCCTGGCCGCGTTGAGCACCAGGTCCAGAGCCCTCCGCACTCCCATGCAAAAACCGGCATTCTTAGCTACCTTTACCTTCACCAAATCTCCTATCTCTCGCCCGAGCCCTGCGGGCTCTAGAGTCCACAGAGAGCTCAGAGAAAAAGAAAACAATCACTCCTCCAGAGTTGCAAAAAAATCTTCACAAACTTTGATCATAGTTTCCCAGTCTCGGCAACCACTCAGGGAAGCACGTAACCTTGCGCTTCCCCGCAAGCCTTTACTATACCACATGAGCCGCGAGCGAATACCGCTGAGATTCTGGCGACCTGCAAGAGATTCTTTATACAAATCCAGGTGACGCCCCATAATCTCCAACCGCTCTCGCACCGATGGGATGGATACCCTCTCTCCCCTTGCAAGTTCTTTGGCCTGTTTGAAGAGCCAGGGGTTACCCATTGCTCCTCGACCAATCATTACTCCATTGCACCCGGTCAATTGCTTCATCTCACTAACCTGCTCGGGACGGGTAACGTCTCCATTGCCAATCACCGGAATGGTCACTGTTTGTTTAACCTGGGAAATTACATACCAATCCGCCTTCCCGGAAAACCCTTGCTTGGCTGTTCGTGGATGGATGGTAATAGCGTCCGCGCCGCCATCCTCAACAGCTCGGGCCACCTCTAATATATTTATTTGGGATTTGCTCCAGCCGGATCTGGTTTTCACCGTAAGTGGAATACTTACAACTCTCCGCACCGCCTCGACTATCTCCTTTATTTTTTTTGGCTCCCTGAGGAGTTGAGCACCTGCTCCTTGACGAAGTACTTTCGGCACTGGACACCCCATGTTGAGATCAATGACGTCAGCTCCTTCATCCGCCACAATACATGCAGCTTCACTGATAACCGAGGGCTCAGAGCCGAAAAGCTGGATAGACAGCGGCTTTTCCTCCCGGTGGCTATTTATTAGAAACCTGGTACTGGCCCTATTGCGCACAAGTCCCTCGGCACTAACCATCTCGGAGGTCACCAAATCCGCGCCGAAGCTTTTGATAATTCTCCGAAAGCTCAGGTCGGTAATACCCGCCATGGGTGCAAGGATCAAACCCTCATCGAGTTCCAGGTCACCTATTTTGAGTTTTGTCCTCGAGGTCACGGTCTATTGCTCTTTGTTTTGCCTATCTTAACCGGAGGGTAAAATCACGAACAATCATAGATTAGCAGGGAGGAAAGAGCAACTGGCCTCACGGGGTCAGTAGTCCGTTGTTGGTGGTACGTTGTCAAAAAGGCATAGAGCACAGAGCATAGGGTTCGATTTTAGCAACTGGAATTTCAAAATGAAAAAATCAAAATCCGCAATTCGAAATTGCCAAAGTGTTCAGTGCATAGTCTATAGTGCCTCGTTTCCCTCGCTGCCTACTATTAGCTGTCGGCTAGGTACTGACGCTATGCGTTTGGCGGTCTACGGAGAACGCAGTAAACTGTAATGACAACTGACAACTGACGGCATCGCCTCCTGGGGCGATGCCTAAAGAACTCGACAGAGGAAAGCATTTTTGTTATAAATCGGGCCGGAAGTGCCAAGCTCACTGGTGGGGCTCCCGGACTTCAAATCCGGTGTGGGGCAGTGAGGGCTGTCCCAGGTGGGTTCGATTCCCATGCACTTCCGCCAACTTGTGCATAATTTCAAGTACTTATAAATCGCAAGACTACTACAGGACTACTACAAAAACAAGACATGGCCCCTTTCGAGGGGCCTTTTCTTTTTGCTCTCCAGATGACTTTCGAGCCTCCGGTTGAGCTTCATGCTTGTCCATTTTAGATCGCTATCCAGATGGGGTTACATTTCTAATCATGGAGAGATCTTCAAAGACCTTTAGATATACTCCTCATACCTTTAATCCTGGTTAAGTTCACATATTGGCAAGAGATATGGAGTCCTCCGCCGGAAGGATCTAGCCCGACATTTTGGAAAAACCCAGGTCTGCGTATACCTCTGCCTGCAAACTGAAGTAGTCGATCTTATTCCACCCCTTTGACAATCTGTCTGGTTACATCC
>JAJDNT010000321.1 GCA_022340515.1 Deltaproteobacteria bacterium | reverse complement strand
ACTCCTTTGCAACTGCAACCTCATCCTCAAAGACCAGATCCTTGACGTATTCAGGGTTTCCTATGATTTCAGTCTCCTTGGTGGTGAGACCAAAGATGGCTACTTTAAGGCCAGCAAATTCTTTAATAATAAAAGGCTTAGCCAAGTAGTCGCCCCCTTTGCTCCTAACGTTGGCAGAGATAAAAGGAAAGGTTGCCAGCTCCATTTGTTCTCTCAGCACCCTAATGGGATTATCAAATTCATGATTGCCCAGCGCCATGGCATCGTAGCCTATATAGTTGTAACCCTCTATGTCCGGCCTGGCCTTGAATAAGTTAGACTCCGCCCTACCAGTGTTCAGATCTCCAGCATCTAAAACCAGGACATTTTTATGATCTTCCCTAATCCTTTCTACAACCGTTGCTCGAGCAGGAAGTCCTCCAACATCTGGTGAAGGGTAGTAAAAAAACTTTAAGGGATGTCCGTGGGTGTCGTTGGTGTGAAGGACTACAAGATGATGTAGTCGAGAATCGCTTGCTCTATCAACGGATTTGCTCGCGGTGCAGGAGAGCAAAAGCCCGGTAAGAAAAAAAGCGGTAGCATGCACTAATATTTTAAATTTTACCTTCATAAAAACTATCTCCACTTTTGCTCTAAATAATATAAAATTAAACATTAAAAGGTAAACAATAAAGGGTAAGCAAAATTGCCTTCCTTGCGCTCTGCATTAACAACCTGTGAGGGAAAACAGTATTCCAGCAGATTTTATATCTAGGACTTAAAAATGGTGGTTTTTCGTATTGAACCTTCCGTTGCTATGATTATCATCGATAAGTTTTCACATTTTTGGCCAGAGTATGTGCTTTAAAGTTTGCTAAAGGCTGGGTGAGGATTAGATGTGAATCTAAAATATTTGTGAAATTGGAAGGAGGAAAAGATGCTAAAAGAATTCAAAGAGTTTGCCATGAGAGGTAACGTAGTTGACATGGCTGTAGGTATCATCATTGGCGCGGCCTTTGGTACAATTGTCAAATCACTCGTTGCCGATATCATCATGCCACCTATTGGCTTACTCTTGGGCAATGTTGATTTCAGCAACCTCTTTGTCGTCCTGAAACAGGGCACTGTCACCGGACCCTATGCTGCCCTTGCTGATGCTCAAACGGCCGGAGCGGTGACCATAAACTACGGTCTGTTTGCCAATACGGTCATAAGCTTTATCATTGTCGCTTTTTCGGTTTTTCTACTGATCCGTGGCATCAACAAACTAAAACGCCAAGAGGAGGCTCCGCCAGAAGAACCGACAACCAAAGAGTGTCCTCACTGTCTCTCAACAATACCCATCAAGGCCACACGATGTGGACACTGCACCTCGGAGCTGTCGGCAGAGTCAGGATAAAAAATGGGTGACCACTCGTAAGTATAGATTGCACGAGATTTAAAGACTTTTCTTTGTCTTGCAAAAATTGAGGCGGAGTCAATGACTCCGCCTTTTTATAATCACCCCGGTGGCATTGATTTTAAGCCCATTCTTGTACGAGGCCCACAGTTTTCTGCCTCGAGGTTAGATGTCACTTTCCTTCCTTCGCGACCCTGCAAATGTATATAGCTGTGGATTCTATCGCAGCCGCGGAATGTCCTGTTTTATGCGGGTTAAACCTGTAAGGATTGGTCTTTGGATCCTGCTTTTTCGTACTTTTGAATGAGGTCTTGGAGGGCTTCTTCTAGTAATTCTTTAAATGAACGTCCGCTCTCCATGGAAAGCTGCTCCACGGTCATTAGCAGACTGTTGTCGATTCTACTGGATTTCTTTCTATCTTCTTTTTTCTCCCTAGATTTTGATAGCTCTGTTCTGAAGGCCCGATCAATGGCCTCGTGGAAAACCCTACTGTCGTCTTCCGACATATCCATAAAACGCACTGCCAGATCATAGGACGGCGACTCGTCGCTATCTTCACTATCATAAATGTTTAGCCTGACTTTCTTAACTTTTGCCGCCACCGGGAAGAAATATTGGGGGATGTCAATGGTCAAATTGAACGTTTCATCGAGGTCGGGCAGGCTTTTACAAACTATGAGGGCTCCGCCAATACTGATGTTCTTGATGCGCCCGTCTATTAATCCCGCAGAAGTAAATATACTGACAGGCCAAGATACATCAATCCTCGAGTACTCTCTTCTGCAGTGTTCCACAATCCATCAACTCTTAGTCTGAAGATTTAATTACTTTTTGTGGCAACCTCAATTGATGACATACCCAGGTCAGTAAAATATTTCCGCTTACTGCATTCTTAATGCAAAGCCGATGCCAATCCAGCGGCCAGCTTTACAACACATCCTACTACACTCCCCTCAACTATGCTCGGGGCTGGCAGGTCAGACTTTGGTCAAAAAATCTGTTGCAGGTTTAATGAACGAGCTATTTGACACCAGAAATACGGTATCCCATTCTCTCAGGTCATGGTCGCCCCGGGGAATGCAAAAGCTATCACCCTCCTCATGGTATATCCCCACGAACACACATTCTTTGGGAAATTTCTTTTGTTGGGTTATCTCTCGGACGGTCATTCCTATGCTTCTCGCGCCCGGTGGTATCTCCACTGCATAGATATCTGCTTTTCCGCCTCCCAAGGGCATAATTTTTTTAACCTTGGGCTGTTCTATTTCCATCATTAGTTGATGGAGCAACAAGTCAGTTATACTAATGAGAGTGGTGATGCCGGCTGACCGGTAGGCGGGTTCGTATTCTGGTTTTCTTAGAAGGGCAATAATGTTCTTTACTCCCAGACTCTTGGCCATGATCGCTATGGCAATATTGTCGGCATCATTTCTCACCAGGCAAAGAATTACATCCGATTTTTTTGTGCCGGCCTTTTCCAGTATTTTGATATCGCTCGCACTTCCATGGATGGTCATGGCTCCCGTTTCCGTATAAACTTCTTCGCAAACCTCGTGGTCTACGTCAATAACCACAACATCGTGTTTGTTGGCCACAAGCATCTTTATCAGCTGATATCCTGTCACTCCTGCACCAGCCACAACGATACGCATCTTTCACTCCTTAAGCAAAGGATCCGTGCTTAAATAAAGTGTTCCCAATTCAAACTCCAGTAATGTAAAGGTAGGTTGCTGGAGTGTTGGAGTATTGGCAAGACCTTACAGCTGTTTGGTCTCTTTTTCTTTCCCATTACTCCAAGCCTTGAATCTCATGACCTCCACGCTTTCAGGCTGAAAAGCAAAAGAACGGGTATAATCTCCAGACGCCCAGCCAGCATTCCCATTATATAAACCATTTTGATTATGGGATGAAGCTGACCCATGTCTGCCACCGGTATATAACAAGGGCCAATATTGCCCAGGGCGCTAAACATGCCAGACAAAGCCACGTAACCATTATGGTGCGACAGATACTCTGTTACCCCGCCGCCAAAAATGAGCAGGACCATCCACATAAAAAACAGCCCACCCACCCGCTGGATTTCGTCGAGCTGAATAAGCTCGCCGTCAATGATAACGGAATCGATGGCCCTTGGAGGTACCCGTAGCCGGTAGACCTCTCGCCGAATTAATTTCCCCATGATAGCAATACGGAGAACCTTGATTCCACCGCCTGTTGATCCCACGCAACCTCCGATAACCATCATAACCAAGAAAAACTGTCGAGCAGCTTCTCCAAAAAATGGCGTATTGATATCCCGGGTGCCGAAGCCGGTGGTGGTTAGAATGGAAACTACCTGAAATAGCACAATCCTGACATCTTCTTCCATTCGGTGAAAAAAACTATGGTAATCCACCAGGCTTGCTGAGAGAGGCTCGATTCGCACTATTCTTTCAAACATGATCAATACTACAAAGATACCGATTAGGCTCCACCAGTATCGTGCCTCGAGGTTATCGAATAGGGCCCGCCAACTTCCCTTGAGTACCCGGTAGTGAATGACAAAGCTGGTACCCCCCAGCAACATTCCCAAAATGATAACATATTCCATCCAAACATAATTGGAGTATCCCTGCAAACGATAGTATTCAATGCTGGCATCGTGAGGTGAGAACCCCCCAGTAGATAGAGCCGTAAAGCTGTGACAAATGCTGTCAAATAACCCCATACCCAGAGCGAACAAGGCCAAGGCAATAAAAAAAGTGAATCCGGCATAGATGCTGAACAGTACTCTAATGGTGTTTGCCAGGCCCGGTACCGGACGATCCACGTTGATCTTGTGTCCTTCTGCGCCAAAGAGCTTGTGAGGGCTGCCACCTCTAAAAACCACTAGCATAAACATGGTCAGGATCCCTAAGCCACCAACCCACTGGGTCAGAGCACGCCAAAAGAGAATGCTTCTCGGCATTGCATCAAGTCCGGTGAACATAGTAATGCCCGTGGTGGTAAAGCCACTCATTGCCTCAAAAAAGCCGTCCAGGTAAGTACTGTCGATGCCGATCACGAAGGGCAGTGCTCCAATTGCTGAAAATCCGAGCCATCCCACACTGCAGATCAAGGCAGATTGAAGCCTGGTCGGATGCTCAACAACAAAGAGTCTTTGGAACAGAATTCCAAGAAAAAGGGAAAGGGCTGCCGGCAATAGGAAGGCTTCTAGAGTGAGTAGATCTCTGTGGAATTCACCATAAACGAGAACAAGTAGCAGCGGAATCGTAAGGGCGCAAGCAAGAGCGATCAATAAAGGCCCGCAGTAATATAAGACAACCTGTAAGGTTTTTGCTATCCGGCGCATGGAGTTTTGTCGCGAAGCGCAAAGCGCCTAGCTACAGGTTAGTTACCAAAAAATAAGAGAATTTGGTCACGGTGTCACTTTGACTCAATAAGGCTCACCGACCGAGATTAAGGACCTTTCCCGAACTTGTGGCAGAGTCTTTGCCAAAGGAAGCTTTTTCTTTAGCAGAGAGGTCAAACAGAGAGTCATCTGAAGGTTCTGATGCGATGAGGTTGTCGTTTTCGCCAGAGAAATTGACCAGGACCATTCCCGAAAATTTATCGTCCTTATAGACTTCCACTCGAAAAATATTCCCGCTCTTATCCACAGAGAATCGCCTCATGATATCTTCTTGCCCAATAATGACACCTGATTCATCTGACCTACCCGTTCTCTTGAAGCCAATAACATTTATCCGGTAGCCTTTTTTCGGCATAATCATAAATGATTCTTGTACTCCCAACATGTCGCCGAAAGCTGCTTTTCTCTCTTCGCCGTCAATTTGCATGGTAATGTTTTCGGTACTGAAGTCGTATTCGAAGTATTGAGGATAAATGCGAGTGATCCTGCGGTTACCATGAAAAACTCTGTAGCCTTCATCCGATTCCACCAAGGCTATGAGGGGATTGCTTGGCCTGTAGACAATCTCTGCAGATTTTCTCAGAGGGATGTAGCCGAGTCGCCTCCTGGCATTGGCAACATCCAAAAAGATCCTATTGTCGTAAAATGCCAATTTTACGTTATTGTAGATTGCCTTTTTAACTCCATTCGCCGATAAGCTGAAGGATCTTTCATACTCAATTCCCAAAATGTCCATAAAGGCTTCTAAAACTCTGAGGTGATAATAAGCTCGCTTGTGGGTGGGAAAACTCTTGCTCACCTCCACGCCGAAAGCGGGTTTGAGGTTTCTCACTGCATAGTAGGTGAGCGTTTTTGCCATCTCCATGTCACCTAACTTAGTCCAGGTATTCTTTACGTGATAACTGTGTTCCTCGGAAAATAAATTGTGGTTTACCACTGTTGTGATCTGCTTTGCTATCTCGCCGAGTTCGCCAAATCGTTCCGCCTCGATCTTCTCCTCATCGATTATTATGCTCTGACCCCAGCGATGAGGGTTATGTATTCGATCAACATAGGTTGGGCGATAGAACCCGCTTCCATCATGGAGATTTAGGACCAGATCCACTTGATCGTCAAGAATGATCCTTTTGACCTTTGAGATTGTGTCAAACTCCGGGTCGCTCCTAACTATTTTGGCAAATTTTCGGTTGAGGTCACCGTGCACACCCCGGGAACGTTTGATGATGCTAATGAAGTTTAAATTGGGCACCACCCAGACGCTGCCCCTTTTAATTTTGTATTCGGTCGCCAGTAGGGCCGCAGCATTGAAGCCACCGGGCTCGTCACCCTGGATGCCTCCAATTACCAACAGGGTGTTGCCCTCCCTATCCGACCCCAGTTTGTGAGTGGTAAAATCGATTGGTCTGCTGGCAAAAGAGGGGCTGACCAGAAATAACAGGTGAACCAATACTACTGGAAGGAGTCTCTTCATGCCTGCGAACCCACCTTGATGTGCCAGGGTTCGAACCGAACCCCCAGCAGATTGTCCAGGGGATAGCGTATTCTCACATATCCTTGTTCATTCAGCCTTCTGTAGACGGTGGTGGTGGTGAACCGCTCAGTAAAATTGTCAGGGCCCAGGCCTACCTGGCCCACATCAAAATCGCCAGTACCGTGATAAGAGTACCCGGGTGGCGCAAGGGAACGAGAGGCCAGAGAAAGATTCCCTTCACTTCCATATGCTTTATTCAGAAATAACAAAAACTGCTTCGTGACACTCCGTATTCCGCTCGTGAGGACTACCCCCTCTCCCACACCTCTCATTATTTCCTTGTAGGTTTGAAGAGGTTTCCCTCTATAGAGAAAATTACCGGTGTTTTGAATCTTAACCACTTCCCGCTTTTTAACTTGGTCGGTGATGTTCTTTACTGGCTTCTTGCCAAAAAAGCCATAATTCGCAGCATCGAAATAAAATATCATTTCGAGAAAATCTAGCTCTGTCCGGGTAAACTGGCCCACCCTGGAATAGCTGCGGGCGATGCTTATGGCTTCGTCGAAACTTAGCAGGTAAAAATTGCCATGGCCTACGGTTCGCTGCACCCGCTTAAATCTATTGGCACAGGATTTCAGTAATTGGAAATGTCTACGATCGAGACAGATATCTCCATCGTGATGGACATTGAAATTGCGCATTTTGTGGAGGTAGTCTTTGATATGAGAGTCGAAATCTTCTGACGTGGTGGCAGTAGTAATTTTAGTTATTTCCGCCAAGACTTCCGGGGCGAACCCAGCTCCAACGACAACCCCAACAACCGCCTTCAGAAAGTCCCTTCGTCTCATCGTCTTCCACGCGCGCAGTGGTTCAAGGCGAGTTTCTTCAGTCTAAATTCATTGGCGCTGCCCTTTGGCAGAAATT
>JAJDNT010000308.1 GCA_022340515.1 Deltaproteobacteria bacterium | reverse complement strand
TTGGAAGAAAGACTATAGCTATCACGAAGACTACGTTGAGACGGGTAATTCCCTAGATACTGCCTTACTAAGACGCCAAGCCACTGATAAAATAGCCGAGTATTTGGCCGAAAAAATTTATATAGATATGTTTGAAGAGTTTTAGTCCATTGTCCGTATTTACGAAGAGAATAAATACAACGGACCACGGACGTTATTATTCCTCACCGCTTAAAGCGTGGACCTGTTTACTGAGACGCGAAATCTTGCGTGCCGCAGCACGATGGTGCAGACTCCCTTTGGATGCAGCCTTGTCAATCACAGGAATGGCCTGTTGAAGGGCCGTTTGTGCCGCCTCCACCGACTTGTTCTCTACGGCTGTGCGGACCTCTTTTATTACAGTTTTTACTCTTGTTTTTCTAACACGGTTGCGCAAGCGTCGAGCCTCACTTTGCTTCGCTCGTTTGATTGCCGACTTATGGGTGGCCACTTATATTCCTCCTCCTAAATTCCTTTCTAAATAATCGAACTCGACCAGGAGTCGAGCTACTATCTGTGCTCCCAAAAAGGGTAATTGCGTCTTTTAACACTGGACGTCCAAGGAAGTCAAGAATTTTTCTACCAGTGCGTCGGTTGAGTCCCCTTAGCCAGTTTAGCCGGTTAAGAAAAACAAATGTAAGCTATTTAACTGACTTAACCGGCTTAACCGACCTAACTGGCGAAACCGACCACGAAGTTGACATTCGTACAGATTTTGCACAATCTTGGCCGAAATGTAGATCTAAAAGCCCTAGCCTGGATATTTCATGAATTGCTGCCGCGAGACCACGAAGATGGGAGTGCCACCTGGCAACCGCAGGGTGTTGGTTCCGAGGCGTACCAGAGCGGTAGGTCGCAGGGGCCGACACCCGAGGACGCCAGGAAGGACGGCCATATTATTCGCGCTCGCTGCGCTCCGCTCAGTCCCGCAAGCGGGTTCCCAGTTTCGTGGTCGCAGCAGGCGATGCATGAGATATCCAGGCTAACATTGAGCTATAGAAAAATGAAGGCGAGACAAATAGGTCTAATACGCGCAGCCACTCTCATCAGCAGCCTCACTCTACTTAGCAGGGTGCTCGGATTTCTTCGTGATATGGCTATTGCATATGTCTTGGGTGCCAGTTACAAGGCGGACGTATTCTTCGTAGCCTTTCGCATCCCGAATCTTTTCCGGCGTCTCTACGCAGAGGGCTCACTAAGTCTTCCCTTCATGCCAGAGATGGGCAAGGCTTATGCTCTCGATGATGATCTCAACTTTAGTGGACTTGCCAATAATTTGGGTGCTTTTGCGGCTTTTTTCTACCTTGGTCTCACCCTTTTGGGGGTGACGGCTGCTCCTCTTTTTGTCTCGGTTTTGGCGCCTGGCTTTGTTGGTAGTGGGGCTAAATGGCAGCTGGCAGTGAAACTTACCAGATGGCTGTTTCCCTATGTGTTTTGTATTGGGGTTGCTGGTTTTGTTATGGCCCTGCTCAACACGCACGAGCACTTCACCGCTCCCGCAGCTGCACCTAGCTTGTTAAACTTGAGTATGCTTGCGCTCCTCGGACTTGGGGGATATTTCAACTTGGCCCCAGAGTGGTCCCTGACTTGGGGCGTTTTTTTGGGTGGCTTTCTCCAAGTAGCTTTCCAGTTCCACTGGGCCCGGCCCCTAGTGGTAAAATGGAGTTTGGCACGGTGGTGGCGTTCCCCTGAGGTCTCTGCTGTCTTAAAACTACTAGTGCCTACAATGCTGGGCGCGGCCGTCTATCACTTCAATATATTTATTGCCACTCTGTTTGCCTCCTTTCTCACGGTGGGAAGCATTTCTTTTCTCTACTATGCAGAGCGCTTGGTCCAATTCCCACTAGGCCTTTTCGGCGGTGCTATCTATACCTCTGTATTACCACGATTCACCCTCCAGACCGCCTTGGGAGAGTGGGGAGCTTTTCGCCGGCAGCTGGTTGAGGCCCTCGAGCTTGTTTGGTTCTTGACCATTCCCGCAGCAGCTGGCCTCTGGGCGATCAGGACCCCTCTCGTACGTCTTCTTTTTGAACGAGGCGAGTTCAACAAGGTATCCACCATGATGACGGCCGATGCCCTGGGATATTTTGCCCTGGGTTTGTGGGCGGTAGCCGGTTCCAGGGTGCTGGTGGGGGCTTGCTATGCTCTAGGCAGGGCCTACGTAACAGTCTGGACAGGTGTTGGCGCTCTGGCTGTTAATCTCTTGCTGAGCATATTTCTTGTCGGCTCCCTTGGCCACAGTGGTTTGGCACTGGCTATTTCAGTAGCAGCGATTGCCAACTTGTTTGGCTTGTTGATTTTTTTTAGAAAATATCTTGGAAGCATAGAGGCAGGGCGACTGCTACTCAGCAGCGCTCGCTGCCTAACGGCGGCAATAATTATGGCCGGAGTAGTCGTAACTCTTGCTAGGTTCACCTACGGTGATGGTACTCTGGCAGGGGGCTACCTTGTGCTTGGCTTGGGGAGTTGGGTGCTGGCTGGAGTGCTTATATACCTTGGAGCCATTTTGCTACTTGGGTTGCCGGAAGGAGTCAAGCGGGCCTGGGAGGCGAGGCGGGAGTCCGAGACTGTAAGGGATATACCAAGAGAAGACTGAAACGATTCATGCGTCTGTCAACGCCCACAATTTCGAAATCCTAATTTCTAAATCCGAAACAATTTTCAAATTCTACAAATTCAAATGACAAAAACTGTATCGTTAATAGACTATGTTTTGAACATTGAATAATTGGGATTTTGAATTTCTTTAGTGCTTCGAAATTCGGATTTAGGATTTCCTGCGCTTTTAACCGAGTACTCGTCTAATTTTTTCTCAAAATCTCAGAGCGCAGGATTGCTATGGTCCCGAGTGCTTTAACTACAAGATCCCCGTGTTGATCGTATACCTCGCCCTCAACCACAGCAGTTGAGCGTCCTCGATGAAGGACACGACCTGTTGCCCTTATGGTCTGCTTAACTTCTCGCACTGCTTTGATGAAGTTGAGTTTCATTTCTTGATGAAAGTCAACCTCGCCTCTAGATCTTACGAGAGTAGGTGAAGCCACGAAAGTCACTGCATCCAGGAGGGCAAAAAGCACCGTGCCCTGAAGGGTATTACGGTCGTTCATGAATTCTTCCCTCAGAGGTAGCTCCATCTCACAGACCCCTTCACTCACCGAAAGAATCCGAGCACCTAACCAAGAGAAAAGAGGTTGAGAAGCGGCTATCTCTCGCGCTTTTTGCAGAAAGGCTTCTGCACCAACCTTTGTAAGCAAAGACATGGAATATCTTCCCGAATTACACTGAAGGCTGTGGGCTATTTGCTAATCTCTTCACTCTACCACAGGAAGCGGACGCCCATGCCTGACGCTATGGTTTCATCCTCAGGGTTAGCCTGACTTGACCAAACGACTTCGGCAAATACCTGCAGGGGGGAGCCCATAGGTAGTTCGACCTTCAAGAAAAGGCTTGCGGCCGGATTAAGCGGTTTTTGACAGCGGATAAAAGCTCCTAGAGAGCTGACGTTTATAGTCATTCCTTCCAAGGCACCATTGGCGGTAAGCATGGTAACGGGCCATCTGACCGAGGATCTGGAATATGATCGCTTGTCGTTCAATCTAATGGCACCTTGTTTCGTTATTCATCCTGGCTGCTTGGTTTTATTAAAGGAAGAGAATCTGAGACCAATTCTACTGCAATTTTTCAAGCTCTTTACGCAGTTCCTCAATGTAAGCCACAGCCCTTTCCAGTTCATTGGTAAGATGTCTGATTCGGAGAGCAGATCTGACCCGGCTGGATATCTCGGCCATGTCAAAGGGTTTGTTTACAAAGTCGTCCGCTCCTATATTTAGGGATTCCATCTTGTTGTCTTCAAAACCGGTTATAACTATGACAGGAATAAGTTTGGTTTGTTCGTTCTCTTTTAGTTGCTTGCAGACCTCCAGTCCGTCCAGTCCGGGCATCTTGATGTCGAGTATGATTACCTGAGGATTTTCTTCTGCCGCTAACTTTAGCGCCTCATTTCCATCGGAGGCCAGAACAACTTCATAGCCCTGGCCTTTGAGGAAGTGGTCCAGTAAATTCCTGATTTCCTGCTCATCATCCGCTACTAAAATTTTTTCAGCCATGGTGCCCCTCCCAAATAGAAGTGTGATGTTTAGATTTGGTCAAAAGCAGATCTGACCGCAAACAGAGGTCAAAGACAAAGCATTAGCCTAGCCGCTAGGATAGATGAGCACTCGCTGCAGCGCAAGGAAAAATGACGAGAGGGGAGTTCTGCCGGGTTAATAGGCGGCATGAGAATTGTCGGAAGACTCCAGTGCGTGGGATTGTAGTCTGATAATTAATCTTATGTAAACTTATTCCCCTGCTCCAGTATACCCCAGCATGAGGAAAAGACCATGGAACCCCCCTCTTGAGGTGGTTGATTACTCAGACCCCGGCTTCTTTACTCTTTGACTAAAGTTTCTTTGAGAAAGAAGCAGGCAAGGAAGGCAATGAGTGCGCATATAAAGAGTGCAAGAAAGGCCTGCTTGTAGCCTATTAAACTAAAAGCATCTCCCGTTTTTCCGGGACGTTCGAGAAGGTAGCCAAGGAATGGCTGAAAAAGGGCCCCCCCTGCAAAGGGGAAGATATTTACCAGCCCCGTCGATGTTCCGGCAATTTGTACAGGAAAGAGCTCCTTAGTTGTGGTGAACCCAATCACTACGATGGCGCTGGAAAAAATACCGAAAAGCAAACAGAGAAGATAGAGAGTCGGTACGGACAGCCGATCTGTATAGAAGGTTAGAAGAGCAGTAAGGCACAATACAATAAAACTCGAGAGCAACAGCACCGGTTTTCGCCCACGGAGAATGCGGTCGGAGAGGAAGCTGAGGAAGGGACTTCCAACTATCATACCTATTGCAAGCATGGAGAGGATATGGCCTGCTTTGGCCTTTGAAAGTCCGTAGACTTGCATAAGATAGGGGCCACCCCAAAGCCCACCGAAGGAGAAAAAGATAGCAAGCTCAAAAAAGAACCAGGCGGCAACAGGCCAAAAGCGAGGGTAGGTGAGTACCCTTTTCATTCCTTCCCACAGGCCGAATGAAGGCGAACTAGGGCCGGCAGGTTCTGCTGGAGAGGGCCAGCCGAGATCAGAGGGTCGATCGCGGACAAAGAGGTAGACCAGAATTGCCATTAACAGGGTAAAAGCTCCAACAGCAACAAAGGAAAGCCGCCAGCCAATCCAGGTGCTGATGATGGCTAAAGGTGAGGCAGCCGTGAGAGATCCAAGTCCGCCCATGACCATGAGAATGGCGGTCATGGTAGCGAATTCCTTGGCGCGAAACCATTCTGCCAGTATTTTCATGGTGGGCACAAAGAGCATTGCCACACCCAACCCCACCAGAGTACGTCCCACCAGAGCTAAGAAAACAGAAGGTGCCAGCCCTAGCATAACGGAGCCGATAAAGGCCATGAGGAAAAACAGGGAAATGGAGCGCCTGGGGCCCCATGAATCCGAAAGCAGACCAGCTGGAAGTTGCATGAGAGCGTAGGGATAGAAATAGGCTGAACTCAGGAGGCCGAGGAGGGCGCCTGAGGCCTTGAGATCACCCATCATATCCACTGCTACAACTGCAGGGCAAAGACGATGAAAATAAACCAAGATATAGCTAAATGCAAGAATCCAGAAAATAAGCCAGCGGTACCTTAGTGCTTTATTCAAGGAATCAGACTCTTCAATCAACCCTTCCCCCTGCTTCAAATTGGACTATTTCAAGGATGGACCGTCTGGAGAAAAGAAAAGGACTTAGATTCACTGTCTAAGTCCCTACTTTCACTGGAGCGGGAGACGGGTTTCGAACCCGCAACCCTCAGCTTGGAAGGCTGATGCTCTGCCAATTGAGCTACTCCCGCCAGGGTAGAATTTTGAGCTTTCTTATAGCACGGGAGCGAGCTTTAGATCAATAACCAAATTCTCACCACTCTGTTCACAGCCTCAGACCTTTGAACGCTCCAAAAGATCTTGACAGTCAACCACCTAACTGTTAGTAATGATTGAAAAGGCGGCATGGCCAAGTGGCTAAGGCAACGGTCTGCAAAACCGTTATTCCCCGGTTCGAATCCGGGTGCCGCCTCCAATGAACTTAAGGGGTTAGGTAAATCAAAACCTAACCCCTTTTCACTAGATGCTGCCCTGCCAATGTGTAGATTTCTGACGGGTTGAGGGTGAAACAATGGAAAACGATGTATCCTTGGACACTGACCTCCCGGAGCCCGTCCAACCTGAGCCTTCAGGGAGCGGATTGCTAATAGGGTTCCTGGGCACAGCAAAAGCGGTACTTCTAAGACCTCGTAGATTTTTTCCGAGCATGCCAGTAGAGGGGGGGCTCTTGGGGCCTTATGTTTTCTTTCTTTTCTGTACCATCTTTTCTTTTGTTGTCTCCATTTGTCTAACCCTGGCGGTTTCAGGAAGTATTTCTCCCTGGATCTTGCTGGTAATGTTTGCGGCAATATGGATGCCTTTTGTCAGTGCTGGCGTTCTCAATTTTCTCCTTACCAAATTGTTGCGTACTGGTGGATCATACGAAGCCACATTCAGAGTGGTTTGCTACGCCAGTGCAGTGAATCTTTTCGCCTGGATACCTGTTTTCTTTGTTATTCTCCTCTTTCAGTGCTACGAAATCTATCTCTCCGCTCTGGGACTGAGCATTGTCCACAGAACTAGCGTTGCACAGGCGCTGCTGGTCGTCATCGGCGCTTTGCTTGCTATTTCTGTGATTCTAACCTTGGCAGCTCGAGTATTTTTTACCTTTTAAAAAAAAAGCGGTGCCAGAGATGTACTTTAATGTATCATCAGGGGGATCTGTTGGCAGACTGGCGACGGAGTGGAGCTTTAGGGTTGGAGGCGGGAATTGCTTTCCCAACAAACTTTTGTAGTTGGACTTGTAGTTCTGCATCAGGTTGGCAGGGCGGCGCTCGTCAAAATGAGGAGAGGATCATGAAATGGAGCATAAATGGCAAAGCCCTGGTGCTTTTGCAGGGTGACATTACGGAGATGGATACAGATGCCATTGTTAACGCTGCCAACAAGAATTTGGTTCTGGGTGCAGGTGTGGCTGGAGCCATACGAACCAAGGGGGGGCCCGCCATACAAGAAGAATGTAATCGCATAGGTGGTGCACCGGTGGGAGGAGCTGCAATAACAACAGGAGGAAACCTCAAGGCGAACTATGTGATCCACGCGGTAGGTCCACGTATGGGGGAAGGCGATGAGGATGAAAAATTAGCGGCTGCTACCCGTAATAGCCTGAATCTCGCCAATGAGAAGGGATTATCGAGCATTGCCTTCCCGGCGATTAGCACCGGGATATTCGGTTTCCCCAAAGATCGCTGCGCTCAGATCATGCTTACAACTGTGGTTGAAACCCTGAAAAAGAAAGAGACCTCTCTTAAAAAAGTAGTTTTCTGCCTTTGGGGAGATGAGTCGCTACAGGTCTTCGAGGAAGCTGCAAAGAAGATACTCGGTGCCTAGTACTTAGTGCCTGCTTCCCTTAGGCCGGTGAGCTGAAGGAACTTCTCCTCGGAGATTAATGAGACACTCTCACCAATACTAAAGATTACGGATGACTCTGTAGTGGGTTCGAATACTTTACCTACTTGGATAACTGGGTCTTTGAGCCAAAGGAAGTAGTCCTCGAAAAAACAGAGAACCAGATCCACATTTTCTGTATCGGCGAGCATTTCAGCAAATTGTAAGTTACTAATAAAAGCTCGGCCCCTTATCTGTTTTGTTCTTTTTTTGTCCAACCAAACTTCAAAGGTGGCTTCTCTGAGCGGTAACCGGCTGTTGTTTGTATCCGCATCTACCAAATAAGCCCGTTCAACTTCGTAAAGTCCCTCTGGTAAGTCGATCATTGTTACAAATATCCCCAGTTCGTCGGTCAGTACCCTATATTGTATATATGTAGCCAACGGCGGGCAATGCCTACCTAAGATTCCCCATAGGGCCTAGGCAACGGCGCAGCCAGCTGGTGGAGTTGCTATAACCTTGGCGCGGAAACATTTCCCCTAAAAACCTCTTGAATAATCCCAAGTAAAAAACCGTGAATAGATGGGTTACCAGCAACCACGTCCCCAATCCATATGTGGTTTTCTCCGCCAGTGAAATCAGAAATATGTCCTCCAGCTTCCTTTACCAAGAGGTGCCCAGCGGCAATGTCCCAGGGACTGAGGCCCACTTCCCAAAAACCTTCACAGCGGCCACAGGCGACATAAGCCAGATCTAGGGCTGCCGAACCACCTCGACGGATATCGCTCACGTTGGTAAATACACGAGTGAATGCCTCAAGATAGCGGGATAAGAGGGCTCTTTGCCTCCAGGGAAAAGCAGTGGCCACTAAGGCCTCATCTTGTGTCCGCCGTGAGGAAACCTGAATAGATTGTCCATTGAGGCTGGCACCTTTGCCTTTTTCGGCGAGGAAGAGCTCTTGGCGGCAGGGATCGTAGACCGCTCCCAGGACTATAGAGTCTCTATATTCCAAGGCCACGCTCACTGCAAATACAGGGAAACCATGAATGAAATTGGTAGTGCCGTCCAGGGGGTCCACCAGCCAGCGGCTGACATTCTGCCCTAAAATCCTCTGGCCTTCTTCGGCTAGCACCTCGTGATCCGGATGGCGACTACGGATGAGGTTGACAATGGCTTCTTGTGCTGCCAAGTCCGCCTCAGTGACATAGTCGAATCTACCTTTGGCTTCTATCTGCAAAGTTCCAAGTTTTCTGTGATAATCAAGAAGCACAGCACCTGCCTGCCTAACGCATTCCACCGCTGTTTCCACCAGCTGTTCGCTCATAGCTTCCCCCTAGTCCGGATATCTCGCAAAAGCGCGCGGCGCAGGGCCATCAAGTTGAAGGCTGAAAGCTGAGTGCTCATAAGGTGAATCCGAAAAACCTTGTTCCCGGATGAGCACTAGTTAGTAATCCGGACTTAATGTTGGTGGGCAGCATACTACTTTAGGATGATCAAGTTGACAATTCATTTCATTGGAATTCAGGAAACCTCGTCCTTTGCACCAGGTCAGATTTCAATGGCTGCGCCGGTAACGTTGAAGAGAGGTTTTGGAGTGTTGGAGTAAATCAATTGCGGATTGCGGAATTCGAAATGATTGCTTTATTTGAGCTGTGTTAATTTCAGTCCGAAATCCGAGATCTCCAATCCGAAATGTGGTCACTCCATTACTCCAGGTGTAAATGTTCAATGATCTTGATCTTTTCCCAAATAATGTGGTAGAGTTCGGCCACTAGGTGGAGGGATTTAATCTGTTATGGTTATATTTGATCTGCGATGCACCAAGGATCATCGATTTGAAGGTTGGTTTGACAATATTGATGATCTAGAAACCCAGTTGGCTCAGGCAAAGATTGCTTGCCCTTACTGCGGAGATATTGATATTGAGCGAGTCCTTTCCCCCGTGTCCATCAAGAGAAAGATGTCTCCATTTGACGATTTGCAGAGCGCTTATAAAACCTG
>JAJDNT010000299.1 GCA_022340515.1 Deltaproteobacteria bacterium | reverse complement strand
ATAGCAAAGCCCGCCGATGAGGTCTTCCAGACGGGCACCTTTCTGGGCGTATGAAACCAGGTCCGATTCCATAAAGACGGTGCAACGCTCAGCCAAATTGATAGGGCTTCTTGAAGAGAGGGCAATTTCCTGGAATTCTTTGACTATGTTTATCCGAAGTTTGTTGGCAAGTTCGTGGAGAAAACTTCCTGTTCCAGCGGCACAGACCTTGTTCATGTCAAAATCCATGGGATTGCCCTGCTCAATCCAGATGTATTTTGAATCCTGACCGCCTATCTCGAAAACCGTGTCTACTTCAGGGTCCCAATGGACCGCCGCCCGAGCATGGGCAGTGATTTCATCAATGATTAGGTCTGCATTAATGAAATCGCCTACCACGTGACGGCCTGAGCCTGTAGTGGCGGTGGCGAGGAACTCTAGAGTATCACCAAATTCCTCACTGATGCCGGCTAGTAGTCTCTGGGCCACTTCGATGGGTTTACCCTGGGTGCGGACGTACTGTTTGTGAATAATGTTCTGGTTAGCGTCCATGAGGACGGTTTTAGTGGTGGTGGAGCCAACATCTACCCCTAAGTAAACTTGGAGCTTTGTACTAGGCAGTTGCTTTCTTTTAGGGATAACCACATTGTCGGTGAACTTGGTCTTGTGCAACCGCAGGGGCGGAGCTATGGGAAAATCACTGGCTGCTTCATCCGCCATTGTCTCCAAGGCAGACAGATCTGGCCTGCTAGGCTTACTTTGTCGGCGGGCAAAGAGGGCTGCCCCCAGTGCTCCTAAAGAGGTGTGGTGCGGAGGAACAACCAGCTCCGGGAAGTAGTGCCGAAAGGCCTCAACTTGCAGCTGGTTGCTAGCTACACCGCCTATAAAGACAACTGGGGCTTTTACCTTTTGGCTGGCAACAATAGTGCTAATGTAGTTGGCAGCATTGCCTTGATGCAAGCCGGCGATAATGTTTGCCAGAGGCTCGCCTTTGTTTTGTAAGTGGATCATATCCGATTTGGTAAAGACGGTGCAGCGGCAAGCCACTGGAGCAGCACCGGTGCTTTCCTTACCCCGAGCTATAAAATCTGCAAGGATCTGTGAGATGTGCTCTTGAGAAAAAGTCACATTTTCATCGTAAAGAAATGACGAGAGCCTTTCTGCCTGCTGGTCAATAAAGGATCCGGTCCCGGCAGCGCAGGGGCCATTCATGGCGAAAGATTTGAGGTACCATTGACCGTCACGATGGGTGAGAAGGTAAAGGGCCGCATCTTGACCACCCATGGTGACAATGGCAGAGGCGTCGGGAACCACATAGAGCACACCGAGGACCTGGGTGATGGATTCATATTCATAAAGAGCCTTGAGGCGGGAAGCGATAATTTTGCCATGATTACCGGTGAAGGCTACGGATCTTATTTGATCCTCGCCAAAGCGCTGGTATATTGTCTCAAAGGTCTGCAAGGTTTGCGGCACAAACCTGCCGAAGTGGCGTTGGTAAGGTGCTTCGTAAACAAGCTTACCATCTTTATCTAATGCTACGCAGTTGATGCTTACAGAACCAATATCAATGCCCACAGTGTACATAGCAGCCTCAGGTGGAAGTTTAGAGCTTTGTGATGCCCAAGAATATCATGGGCCCATCCGCAAGTCCAAATCTAATCTACGCTTTGCATCTTTGAATTTGTTCAGTCGGCTTCCTTGACTGGTAAAATTATAAAAAGTAAGGGAGTCTTCGTCAAGTCAAGGAAAGATTCTTGGGCTAGACATTCCTGGGGGTACTGGCTATGAGGGTGTCTCCTCACAACAATTGTCCAGCATCAGTTGCTCTTTCTTGGTGAGATAAACCTTACAGTCGTTACAGTCGAGCTCTTTATTGATACAAGCTTTAGGCTTCAACTCCCAGCAAGGAACGGGAAAATCAAGCATTGCCGGGCAATTCTTGCGCTCCTCTTCGGCACATTGACGAATTTCCCAGCAGGTGGCAAGGGTCAAGAGCTTCTTTATTCCAGCAATATTGAGGCCGTCTTCGTGGATAAGCTTCCGAAGGCACCTGAGCCATTTCAAATCGTTGTTGGAAAAGAACCTCTTACCGCTGCGGCGGGCTGGTTTGATTAAACCCTCGCGCTCATAGATCCTCAGGGTCCGGGGGTGGATACTTAAGAGCTCGGCAACGATGCCGATAGGATAAACGGCCTTGTAGTCATCCATTTAGTTCTTCCTGGTGAAATTAATGAAGAAGTCATCTACTTTTTGCGGTTAACCTATAGCTATAACTAAACACTGTCAAGTGTTATTTTTGTCCTTGATAATCAAGGGTTTTTATTCTAAAGTTCAAAGTTATCTTAAAGACTGTGTAGTCTCTACCTACCATCAAAGCTGACTGTCCAAGATTACAACTTCAGCATATTTTCGGAGGAATGCCATGCGTAGCGATGTTATGAAAAAAGGAGTGGAGAAAGCCCCCCACCGTTCTCTGTTTAAAGCAATGGGCCTCACTGATGAAGAGATTGCCCGGCCAATGGTGGGAATCGCAAACTCGGCCAACGAAATTATTCCGGGCCATATCCATCTGGATCGAATCGCCGAGGCGGTTAAGGCGGGTGTCCGGTTGGCGGGCGGCACGCCCATAGAGTTCAATACCATAGGAGTCTGTGATGGTATTGCCATGAACCATGAAGGCATGAAATATTCGCTGTGCAGCCGTGAACTTATAGCCGATTCAGTGGAGATAATGGCGAAGGCACATCCCTTCGACGGGATTGTGGCTATCCCCAATTGTGACAAAGTGGTCCCGGGGATGTTGATGGCCCTTCTCCGGCTCAATATTCCGGCAGTGGTTGTCAGCGGTGGTCCTATGCTGGCTGGCAAAATGGATAACAAAGCAATTGATCTGATAACTGTTTTCGAGGGAGTGGGAGCAGTAAAATCAGAAAAGATGACCGAAGAAAAATTGACTGAAATAGAGGATTGCGCTTGCCCCGGGTGTGGTTCTTGCGCCGGAATGTTTACCGCCAATTCGATGAATTGTCTCACGGAAGCCCTGGGCCTTGGGCTTCCAGGCAATGGCACCATCCCTGCCGTGGCTGCTGCTCGCTACCGACTGGCCAAAAAGGCGGGCATGCAGATTATGGAGTTGATCTCTAAAAACATAACGCCGCGACAAATCGCCACAAAAGAGGCCTTCGAGAACGCCATTGCCATAGATATGGCTTTGGGTTGTTCTACCAACACCGTGCTTCATGTTCCTGCCATCGCCAATGAGGCAAAGATTGATCTTAACCTGGATCTTTTCAATCAGGTCAGCCAAAGAATTCCTCACCTCTGCAGCTTGAGCCCAGCTGGACCTCACCGGCTAGAGGATTTAGATGCAGCTGGCGGGGTTCACGGAGTGATGTCCAGACTTGCGGAGGCCGACTTGATTAATCAAAGCCCCTTGAGCGTTACTGGCAAGACCGTGGGAGAGAATCTCCAGTCCGTAAGAGTTAAGGATTCTAACGTAATTCGTGAAATAAAGGAGGCTTACCACGCCGAAGGTGGCATAGCTATTTTGTTTGGCAACCTGGCTCCAGAGGGTGCAGTAGTCAAGCAGTCGGCTGTGGCGCCTGAGATGATGGTAAATGAAGGAACCGCCAGGGTATTCGATTCCGAAGAGGACGCGGTGGATGCCATCATGGGCCGGCAAATTAACAGTGGTGATGTGGTGGTGATTCGCTATGAAGGACCAAAGGGTGGACCTGGCATGCGAGAGATGCTGACTCCCACCTCCGCTATCGTGGGAATGGGTTTAGACAAAGAAGTCGCTTTGATCACCGACGGCCGGTTCAGTGGCGGTACCAAGGGTGCCGCCATAGGTCACATTTCTCCTGAGGCAGCTGATGGTGGTCCCATAGCTCTTGTGGAAGAGGGGGACCGGATCGAGATCAACATCACCGCTAAAAAGGTAAATTTAAAAGTCTCAGAGGAGGAACTCAAAAAGCGGCGGGAACGTTGGCGAGCCCCGGAGCCCAAGATCAAGGAAGGCTATGTTTACCGGTACAGCAAATTAGTGAGTTCAGGTGCTAAAGGAGCAGTGCTGCGAGAGGATATTTGATAGCATGGGGCATAGGGCATAGGGAAAAAAGCGTAAACGGTAAATGGTAAACGGTCAACAGTTGTGAAGCCGGTGCATGATCGGTTTACCGTTCACCGTTCACTGTTTACCAAACGCTTGGCGCTTTGCGGACTAAGTCTGTGGTGTGGTGAATTTACTGCGAAAAAGTTATAATAAGACTAATCTATTGGGAACAGTGAGGAATTAAGTTGACTTGCGGTTTTGATCATAAGTGTGCCCAGCACTATGATGAATGGTACCAGCGGCCGGGTGGTGCGCAGGCGCTGAAACTGGAGCGGGAACTGATCAAACGGTATCTGCAACCCCGCCCCGGGGAACGTCTTCTGGATATTGGCTCAGGTACAGGCATACACTTAGAGTGGTTCAGAGACTTGGGGCTCCAAGTGACCGGCCTGGACGCTAGTCCTTACCTGCTGGAGCAAGCCCGCAGTCGACTGCGGGAAGGTGCGGATCTCCACCTTGGCTGGGCCGAGCATCTGCCCTTCGAGGACAACGAATTCGACCTAGCCACTTTGATTAATACCTTGGAGTTTGTTAAGGATCCTGAGAAAGCGCTGGCTGAGGCTTTCAGGGTGACTCGCCGCCGCGTGATCTTGGGAGTATTAAACAAGTATGCGCTCATGGCAATAAACCGCCGCCTTAAGGGTTTAATAGGGGATAGCATCTATCGCCAGGCTCGTTTTTTCAGCGTCTGGGAACTCAAGGAGATGATCAGAAGGATCCTGGGACCAACCCCAGTCCAGTGGGGTACGGTGATCTTCTTCCCCTTGAGCCTTTCCAGGGTTGCTGGGACTGTAGAGGGCCATCCCTTTTTTCAACAAAATCCTTTGGGTGCCTTCATCGTAATGCAAGTAGATATTTGCTACCGCATTATCACTTGCAAAGACCACCTGACTACGCCAATGCACAAAAAGCATGGTCAACTGCCTCAAGGTACCCTCAAGGTATTTTCGCCACCACCCGTGTGGAAAGAGAAAGGGCCACCCGAAGCGATTCTACATCCGTGACGGGGATTAGAGTTCAGAGGTGAGACGACATAAAACAGAAGGCAGATTGCGGCTAGCAGCTGGCAGCGCTTCAACTAGGCACTAGGGACTAAGCAGTAGGCACCAGGTCTCAAGGTGTCAGGTTTCGGGTTTTCCGCCGCAGGCGTTTCAGGGAGGAGAAACATAAAAGCTGAAACCTGAACCTTAGTCCTTGCTCCGTGCCTTATTCAGTCTGTGGATACTTTATTTGACCCTCCTTCCCACCAGGGAATCTAAACATGCGCGAGGCAATGCTCTATGAAAGCCAGGAAGACCAGAAGGTTCGGTGCCATCTATGCGCCCACCGCTGTGTTATCAAAGAATCAAAGCGGGGAATTTGCGGGGTTCGAGAAAACCAAAGCGGACGGCTGCAAAGCCTGGTTTACGGTCGGACAATAGCTAGGCACGTGGATCCGGTGGAGAAGAAACCACTGTTTCACTTTCAGCCGGGAAGCCGCACATACTCCATAGCTACTGTTGGCTGCAACTTCCGTTGCCTTTTCTGTCAAAACGCTGACATATCCCAAATGCCCAGAGAGACCAAAAGAATCATGGGCGAGGAGTTTCCCCCCGAAAGTGTAGTGCTATCAGCCCGCCAAAGTAATTGTCGCTCTATTTCCTATACTTATACTGAACCAACCATCTTTTTTGAGTACGCCTATGAGACGGCCAAGCTGGCACACTCCTCCGGTCTGAAAAACATCTTTGTAACTAACGGCTATATGACCTCGGAGGCTCTTGATCTCATCAATCCTTATCTGGACGCGGCAAATGTGGACCTAAAAGCATTTAGCGATGATTTTTATAAAGAGCAGTGCGGGGCCAAACTCGCACCCGTATTGGAATCGCTGCAAAAACTAAAAAGCATGGGGGTATGGCTAGAGGTCACAACCCTAGTAATCCCCGGCCTGAACGACAGTAACCGCGAACTATCAGAAATCGCTAAGTTTATCCTCTCCTTGGGAGCGGAAACTCCCTGGCATGTAAGTCGATTTCACCCAACCTATAAGCTCACGGATGTTCCGAGCACACCCTTGGCTACCTTGAAAAGGGCTCGGGAGATCGGTCTAGAGGTTGGACTAGACTACGTCTACACTGGGAACATACCGGGAGATCAAGGGGAGAAAACCATTTGCCATCAATGCGGTCGAGTACTCATAGATCGCTTCGGCTTCGCTACCGGCCAGTATGATATCAAGAAAGGTCGTTGTCCCGATTGTCGGACACCGGTGGCAGGAGTCGATATGTAGCTTGCAGCGGGCAGCTCGCAGCAGGCAGTATTTTTGTCGGTCCTGAAATCAACAAGGGAGGTAAAAAATTATTTAGCTGCCAGCTGTCCACTGTCGGCTGCCAGCTGAAAAAAGGGGGCACTAATATGGAAAAGGAAGACTGGCGGAAGCGCGCAGCTGGCCACCGCGAGCGACTCAGAGAGAAGTTCCTGAATCACGGCCTTGAGAAGCTTACTGATGAGGAAACTATAGAGCTTCTCCTCACCCTAGGAACTCCAAGGCGAGATTGCAAACATATCGCCCGCGAAGCGCTTCGTCGCTTCCAAGGCCTTGCTGGGGTGTTGGAAGCCCCGGAGGATCAACTCAGACAAGTTCCAGGAATTGGACCCAAGAATGCCCTCGGTTTGAAATTGGTGCATGAGGTGGCTCGCAAGTTTTTGCGGGAAAGACTCAAGGGTCGCGAGTTCATCGCCTCCTCCAAGGAAGTGTATGAATACCTTATCCACTCCCTCCGCGACTTGAAGAAGGAGATTTTCAAAGTAATTTTTCTGAATGGCCGTAACGAGGTCATCCAAGTGGAGACCCTTTTTGAGGGTAGTCTCACCTCCAGCGCGGTCTATCCGCGGGAGGTGGTCAAGAGCGCTCTTTATCATCATGCGGCAGCTCTAGTTTTTGCCCACAACCACCCCTCGGGCGACCCCACGCCCTCCAGCCAAGATTTCACCATCACCCGAGATCTTTTTCTAGCAGGAAAGATTATGTCCATCCAGGTGCTGGACCACTTGATCATTGGACGAAACCGCTACTATAGCTTTGCAGATCAGGGTCACATAAGGAAATGGGAAACTGAATTCGGCCAAGGACCAGAGATCATTCTGAAGACCCTTGGAGAGGGCTTGGTAGAAAGCAGACAGCGGGCAGCTGACAGCAGGCAGGAAGATTACTAGGCACTTCGGCAATTTCGAATTTCGGATTTCGGATTGCGAATTTGAGAAGGAATAGGGCATGGCGCCAGGCTTTAATTTCGAAATTCGAATTTCGCAATTCGAAATTCTGTCATCTGTCGTCTGTCTTCTGCCCTCCGACTTCTGACCTCTGACCCTATGCTCCAGGCCCTATGCCCCATGCCTTAACTCAGTAGCTTCCCAACACTCTGAGATACTCCGTTTTCTCCGTAAGCTCTTCCATTACGCCCGCCAGCTCTTTGGATTCCACGTCTGCCTCGATGTCAACGTAAAACATGTACTCCCAGGGCTTACCGTGGATGGGCCTGGATTCCAACTTCACCAGGTTGATTCCGTTTTTGGCAAATATTTGTAAGGTATCAAAGAGAGCGCCGGGCTTATTACTGGTGGAGTAGACGAGGGAGGATTTTTTCCTCGGACCGTTATTTACTGCCCCTGCTGCAATGACGGCAAAACGGGTATAGTTTCTGGCGTTGGTCTCAATGCCTTCCTTGAGCACACTCAGACCGTAGAGATCGGCCGCCTCTCTGGCTGCAATGGCAACTTCCCCTGACTCGCCCCCTTCTTTGATGCGGCGCACAGCCGTAGCTGTGTCCCTGGCTGCAATAAGCTCCCAAGCGGGGTGACTCTCCAAGAAATCGCGACATTGTTCGAGGGCTTGAGGATGAGAAATAACTCGTTTAATCGCATGAAGTTCGGTGCCCGCATGGCCGATGAGGGCGTGAACAATACGAAGGGTTATCTCCCCAACAATCCTAACCTCATATTCCAATAGGTGATCGTAGTTTTCATGGATACTACCTGTAAGCGAATTTTCCAGGGGAATTACACCAAAGTCATAATTCCCTTCTTTTACTTGTCGAAAAACGTCTTTGAAAGAGGCAACCGGGTCGATTTTAATGTCGCTGCCAAAAAATTGGCTTGCAGCCTTGTGGGCAAAAGCGCGCATTTCACCAGCGAAGGCAGCACGCCTGGGACCGCCGGCTTTTACAGAAGGCAGAACAGATGACGAAGCGGCTTTCTCCAGGTAGGCAAAATCGAGCTGCTTTCCCACCACAGGGGCAATAACATAAAGGTCTCGCATTAACTGGCCAAACTGTTCAGGGTAGAGACTCTGGGGTCCGTCTGAAAGGGCATTATCGGGGTCATGATGCACTTCGATCATGAGACCGTCAGCGCCTGCAGCGATTGCTGCACGAGCCATAGGACTTACCTTGTCCCTGATGCCAGTGGCATGGCTGGGATCGATTACCACCGGCAGGTGAGTGAGCTTTTTGATTATGGGAATGGCAGACAGGTCGAGGGTGTTGCGAGTATAACGCTCAAAGGTACGAATGCCGCGCTCACAAAGAATGACTTGGTCATTGCCCTCTGAGAGTATGTATTCTGCCGACATGAGCCATTCTTCCATGGTGGCTGAGAGGCCCCTTTTTAACAATACCGGTTTGCCGAGACGGCCGGCGCTACGAAGCAGTTCGAAGTTCTGCATATTGCGGGCGCCGATCTGAATGACGTCCACGTACTTCATCATGAGGTCCGCCTGATTAGGAGAGGTCATCTCGGTTGCGACTCGCAGTCCTGTTTCATCTCTGACCTGGGCCAGAATCTTCAAGCCTTCTTCACCCAGTCCCTGGAAAGAGTAAGGTGAGGTCCGCGGCTTAAAGGCGCCGCCGCGAAATAGAACAGCGCCGGAAGTCTTGACCTTTTTGGCGATGGTCATGGCTTGTTCGCGGCTTTCTACGGCACAGGGACCGGCAATCACCACAATCCGTGGACCGCCCAGCTGTACATCGCCAATCTGAACTACCGTGTCTTCAGGATGCATCTCGCGGCTCACAAGCTTATAAGGGCGAGAAACTGGCACTACCTTGGCCACGCCCGGCAGTTGTTCGAAAAATCGCAGATCACGACTTACCTGGCCAACCACGCCGATAACGGTCTCGTCTCCGGTACTCATCTCGCGAATTATATAACCCTCTTGCCGAAGAGTGCTCCTGATCTGCTCTTTTTCTTTCTCACCTACGGACTGTTTCATCACGAGAATCATTGGAAATACTCCTTGCAATTTAAAATGTGAAAAGAAAAGCCCCGAGGTCAACCACCTCGGGGCTTAGGCTCAAGAACTGCAGGGTAAGATATTACCCCCGAGGCGACCGCTGTCGGTCCGCCCGGGGCGTAGCGCTAGGAGGCCGGGCGGACGGTTCTAAAAAAGCAAAAGAAAAAGAACCGTCCAGCTCTAGATACCAAAGTATTTGTGGCTCCCATGCGCATAGTTTGTACCTCAAGTCAGAAGAGAGTTGCAACACTATAGAAGTCTGGCGATTTTGTCAAGAGAAGATTTCTCATTATTATCCAATGCGAAAGTCTCTAGATGAGATGAAGATAAAGCTTGTAACTACAAACAGCATGTTAGGAGCACTGGAGTGATGGAGTATTGGAGATGAAAGGCAAATCATTATTAATCCAATTCTGGTATTTGACAGTACTCCATTACTCCAATAATACAAAGGAGTGTGAGGGTTATTGGAAGCTAGTGACCCACAGGGCTGGTATATCCCTTGCACAAACTGAATGAACGCAATCATTAACATTCACCCCTAAAAAGAAAATTTTGTAAGAATAAGGCGAGCCTAGGAGATTAATCCACCAGATGAAGCTGGAACCCTAAACCCATGGAGGTATAATTTTGAATACATTTAAGATAAAAAGAGGGCACCAGAATCTAAAAGTAGACGCCAAATATCCCGTTGTCGTGCTTACGGCAGATGGACAAATGAAAGGAGAAACCAGGCAGATCAGCACTCAGCAAGCTTTTGTCCGCTGTAAAGATCCGTTGCGCCTGTATGACGTGGCCAGTATGAGCATTCGCTTTTCCGAGAAAGAGTCTCTTCTGGCTGAAGGCGAGGTAATTTGGTCAAACAGATACGGCCCCGACGATGAGATAACCCCTCGTGGCATGGTGGTTCGCTTCACCCGTTTGTCCCCTAGAGAGCGCAAGCGACTACACGACGCCATTGTCAAACAGTACAAGAAGAAAGGGGACCTCTGGTAGTCAGGGGTTAAATCTCGAAGGGATTTTTTAAAAGGATAGTCTGGTCACGCCCAGGACCCACTGAAACAATGGAGATGGGGACCTCGGATAGTTCCTCGATGGCTCGCAAATAGCGCTGTGTTTTTACAGGGAGGTCTGAGAAATCACGGGCGGAACTGATGTCTTCACTCCAACCAGCAAAGCTTTCATAGGAAGGCTCGCACTTCTCCAAGGTAAAACACTCGTAAGGAAAGATTTCCATTGGACCCGCCTCATGGACGTATGAGGTGGCAATGCGTATCTCTTCAATGCCCGTAAGCACATCCAGCTTAGTTATGGCCAGGCTATTGAGTCCGTTGAGGCGGGCGGCGTTTCTCAACACCACCATGTCAAGCCAGCCACAACGGCGCGGTCTACCCGTGGTAGAACCGAATTCAGCTCCTTCTTGCTGAAGATGTTTGCCAATTTCATCTTGCAGTTCAGTGGGGAAGGGTCCCCCGCCTACCCTAGTTGTATAAGCTTTGCAAATACCTAAAACGGTATCAATCTGGGTGGGACCGACGCCGGCACCACAGCATGCCCCACCGGCAACCGCGTTCGAGGAGGTGACAAAAGGGTAGGTTCCATGGTCGATGTCTAGGTGAGTTCCCTGGGCGCCCTCAAAGAGGATGTTCTTA
Source organism: Deltaproteobacteria bacterium (assembly GCA_022340515.1). GTDB lineage: Bacteria > Desulfobacterota > Syntrophobacteria > BM002 > BM002 > BM002. Next base: position 1,165 of record JAJDNT010000299.1, on the reverse strand, counting down.
CCCTGGAGACGACCATTTTCCAACAGCTGGGAGACATTGCCCACATAAGGCCTTAGTTGTTCACCATAAGCAAGGTATTCGTCTGATATTTGCTTATAGTCCAAGGGTTTGGCACCAAGGAATTTTTCTAGATAGAAGTTTTTTTCCTCTAAATTTACCTTGAGTTTTTCCGTGAACAGTTTTGGGTTGATCAACTCGTGCAACCGAATTCCGGCACGACTTGCCTTATCTTCGTAGCAGGGACCTATGCCCCTGCCGGTTGTTCCGATTTTTCCCATACCTCTACGGAGTTCCCGGGCGTTATCCACTTCCCGGTGGTAGGTCATGATCACGTGTGCCTGTCCACTGATGACCAGGTTATTCGGATCCACCTGCACTCTATGGCTACGGAGTCTTTCTATTTCACCAAGTAAGACACTTGGGTCGATCACCACCCCATTTCCTATACAGCAAGTTTTGTTGCGGTGGAGTATGCCCGAGGGAATCAAGTGCAGGATAAACTTTTTATTTTCCACCACCAGAGTGTGGCCGGCGTTGTTGCCACCTTGAAATCTGACAATAAAATCTGCCGATTCACTCAAGAGATCGACAACTTTACCCTTGCCCTCATCACCCCACTGGGTTCCTACTACAATTACACTGGACATGCTGAAAACCTCTGCCCCGGATTCATGAAAAAATCCGGGCAAACTCTTGATTCAAGCCCGCAAGAGAATAATGGATTGACCGGGAAATGTCAAACTACTAGTGCGGCATAGAGCACAGGGTTTCAGCAGACAGGCGGCAGAGTGCAGCAGGCAGCCGTTTCAACTAGGCACTATGCACTAAGCACTAGGCACCAAGAAGTCAGTTGACCGTGGTCCGTTGTCCGTTGCAAAAAGATAGAAGTCAGAGGTCAGACGACAGAGGACAGATGGTTCAAATTAGGGAATACCCGCCCGCCTCGCCTGAGCGGCTCGCGATGGCGGGCAGGTCGAACCGCAGAACAAGAAACCGCAGAATGACGAAGTGATCACTTCGATATTCGAAATTCCTTGTTCGACATTCTGCGGTTCAAAGAAACGGCAGCTCAAATGCAGGGAATTTTGATTGATTTTTTCCTAAATTAGCGCTATGCGCTCTGCGGCGCGGCCATGGCTCGCAAACGGCGAATGCGCTCTTCCAC
>JAJDNT010000281.1 GCA_022340515.1 Deltaproteobacteria bacterium | reverse complement strand
AGATATAGTATAGGGTAACAAATAAGCGAGCTTCATATAATCATTTCTGTCAATTTCGCAAGGGGCTCTTCGGAGTCGACTTATGGGCCCTTTTTGATATCTTCTCTTGTGAGATTGCTTTTTGATGGTAGTTGAGAAAATGTAGTAGATTCTTTGGGAGGTGCACTCCGAAAAGGGAAAAATTTCGGTTACAATTACGAGAACACAATTGGTGGTTCACAATTTTTATTTGATTTCACATGTGCTGAAACAACTAATATGAAACGTTTGTTAATACTTGCGGCAATGGTTGTCCTTATTGCGAGCTGCATTGGAAATGAAGGGACAAAGCGGAGGGAATACGTTTGGCCCGAGTCCAAAGAAAAGGTTGCCCGAATTCATCCAACCACGGAGGAAGCGGAGGGCATTCATGGAGCCGTTCAGGAAACTGACCTGGTACGGGCAACCAGAGCGGTGGTCGGAACTCCTGAATTTCATTACACCGGCAAGTACTGTTCAGAATGCCACGAACAGACTCCCGAGAGGGGTGGAAACAAGTATTTGAAATACGATGGTGATTATAATCTCTTGTGCAAGTGCCATTTAAAGACACCAGACAGCTATATTCATCCCACCGACATCGTGCCATCTAACCAGAAGAAGACGAAAATTCCCGCTGATCTTCCCTTGGAGAAGGGGAAACTCACATGTCTTACCTGCCATGATATATATCGGCAGTGCCAAGAACGACTGGTAGATAGGTATTCGCTTAGAGGAATGCCGTACCGTAAGACAACTGACTTTTGTTTCAAGTGTCACGATGAAAGTAATTATGTGATGCTTGATCCCCATAAACAGTTTGATGAAAAAGGAGAAATGGTTAAAGAGAAATGTCTGTATTGCCACAGCGAAGTTCCCGATGAAAAAAAAGTAGGACGCGAGGATCCCAAGCTCATTGGAGAACTTGGAGTGCTTTGCCAAAGATGTCATATTCGAATGGCAATGCGGAGTGGCAGCTTCAATCACATGCAGAGACCGTCTGCCAAGACTCTAGCAAGAATGAGAACAACGGAAGAAAAATTCGATGCAATATTACCCCTCGATGAACAGGGAAGAACTACTTGCGCTACCTGCCACAATCCACACGACAAAGGTGTGATTCCCGCGGGAAAAGCAGCTGCAAAGGGCGCCGGAGCGGCACATCGCCTGCGGTTGCCAGATCCCATGTGTCAATGGTGTCATCGAATGCCCATTACCTTTGAAAAATAAACCTGCGAATATCCAGCCCACTCGCCGTTGGTTACCGGCATTGCAAAATTGAAAGGTTAAACGAAATGTCCCGAGTTGTTTGTCTTTTGGCTCTTCTAGCGATAGCGGCGTGTGCATTGGTTCCTAATCAGTCAATTAGGCCCGAGGACTGGAATCAACAGGGCGTTTCTTTCTTGGAAGCGAGGCAATATGATGAAGCCATAGGTGCTTTTTCAGCAGCCTTGGAGTTGAATCCTCAATACAGCGAGGCCTACCGCAGCCGCGGGCTAGCCTGGGCCGGGAAGGGTGATCTTGACAAGGCGATATCTGATTACACCGAGGCTTTGGCAATAAATCCCAGGGACGAACAGGCCTATAAAAATCGTGGTTTGGCCTGGGCCAGGAAGGGTGATCTCGACAAGGCCATCTCTGATTATAGCAAGGCTTTGGAGTTGAACCCGAAGGAGGGGCAGGTCTACTACTATAGAGCCGCAGCTCAGGCCGAAAAGGGCGATCTGGAGAGGGGTTTTGCCGACGGGGAAAAGGCTCTCAGCCTTGAGCCGAACAACAGGACCTACGAAGGATTGGTAGCCTCACTGCAGGCCAAAATTGCTAATAGAGGGGAAGAAAGGTTTCAGCGGGGCGTTTCTTTAATGAATTCCGGGCGATACAATGAGGCGATTAAGGCTTTTTCCGAGGCCATAGAGCTGAAACCAGGGTACGCTCAGGCCTATCTGAACCGCGGATTGGCCTGGTCGGGGAAGGGTGATCTCGACAAGGCGATATCTGATTACACCCAGGCTTTGGAAATAAATCCCAGGGACGGGCAGGCGTACCGCAGCCGAGGTCTAGCATACCGAAAGAAAGGTAGGATCGATCAGGCCATCACTGATTTTACCGAGGCTCTGAAGCTAAATCCAAAAGATAGTCAGGCATATAGCAACCGGGCAGTAGCCTGGACCGAAAAGGGCGAATTTGATCGGGCCATTGCCGATTACAGCGACGCTTTGGAGCTAAACCCAAGGGACGCCAGGGCTTATACTAACCGGGGATTTGCCTGGCTCAAAAAGGAAGACCTTGACTTAGCCATCTCTGATTTCACCAAGGCCATAGAGATAAACCCGCGCACAGCTCAGGCCTACAACAATCGGGGGATCGCCTGGGCCCAAAAAGGTGATCTTGATCAAGCAATCTCTGACTTTACCATGGCCTTGGAAATAAGCCCGGGCTACGCCCAGGCCTATAGTAACCGAGGGGTTACCTGGGCCGAGAAAGGTGAACTTGAGTCGGGCTTGGCTGATGCCAAGAAGGCCCTCAGCCTCGAACCTAAGAACAAATCATACCAGTCCATTGTGGCCTTTCTGGAGGAGCAAATCTCGAGTCAATAGTTATATAGCTGGCCGCTAAAATGCTTTTTTAAACATTGACAATTACCTGGTCAGCCTTATTTTTTTCTCTAAGAAAATCTATCATTTTCATAGGATCTAAAGAATGCCTATCAAGGAGGGTGGTAAATTGGAAATAAGTAGGAGATTTGGAATTGCAATTGTCTGCGGCATTCCCGCGATTGTTGGATCCGGACTTATCTGGGCTCTTTCCGAGAGCTGGTTTGTAGTGTTTGGTTATCTATTTCTCTTGGCGGTCACGCTGGTGGTATTGATTGTCAAACCAGGGTTGTTTACCAACTACTCCCAGATCTGGGATCCAACTAAGGGTAAGGTTAAAGGATTGGTGGCAAAGCTACAGACGCGTTTTAATAGCGCTTAATGATGCCTGAAAAGCTATTATTGTTATAGTCTAATTATGGTTCATTGTTTGCTTTGACCAAGAGTTTTGATTAGGAACTACTTCCCCTTATTTTAGGCTACTTCGACGATCTAGCCCGAATATTTCATGAATTACCTGCTGCGACCGTGGATATGGGCGTCCTTCCGGTCGTCCTCAGGTGTCGCACCTTGCGACGTACCCTGCAGGTACGCCTCAGGTCCAACACCCTGTGGTCCGCCGTAGGCGGATTCATCAAACATCCGGGCTAGAGGGTTGTTCTCCTTCGAACTCATCGATCCAAAAATACATAGTCAATTAAGGCTGAAAGATGGCTTCTAACTTTCGCTCATCTATTTTTGTCTTCTTGATTTACCTCGCCTTCTTTGCCTCTGGCGCAAGCAGTCTCATCGCCGAAGTCACCTGGAATCGGATGCTGATCGTAGTTGTGGGTAACTCCTTGAGCGCCACTGCCATGATCATAGTGGTATTTATGGGAGGGCTTGGACTAGGAAGCTATTTGGGAGGAAAGGTCCTAGGCAAGGATCGGACTTCCCTTGTTCCTTATCTAATGTTGGAGCTTACTATCGGCATCTACGTACTTCTCTCACCGTCCCTCTTCGAGTTACTGTCACACCTCTTCACCTCACTAGGGCAAAACGTTGACCACCGAGCCAGCCTGACCATCGTACGCATGGTCGTAACCTTGGCAGCCCTCTTGCTGCCCGCATGCCTCATGGGTGCCACGTTTCCGGCAATGATCTCCGGCGCAGCGCCTGATTCGCCTTGGCGACGAACAGCGCGCACGGGCTATTTGTACAGCATTAACACCCTGGGCGCTGCCGTGGGTTGCTTTGCGGCGGGCTACCATCTCTTGTTCGAGTTCTCCGTTCAGACCACTTTGACCTGTGCTTTTGTTCTCTACATTATTGCGGCGCTGTCTGCTCTCACTGCCAATACAGTGGGGAGGCCAAAGCCCCGAGAGATTGAGGCGTCGCCGCTTGCGGTGGAGACCAACCCTTCGGTAAACAATGGTTTGCAACGTTTTCTCTACATCGCAACCTTCGGAATCGGATTCGCCTCCCTCGCCTATGAAGTTATTCTGACCAGGCTGGGTATTTTATACTTGGGTAATTCTGTATCGGTTTTCGCCCTGGTTCTGACCGGCTTTCTCTTGGGGATAGGAATTAGTGCGGTGCTGGGAACCTACCTCTATGGGTTGTTGCGCCGCAAGACAAACCGGAGCGATAGCCTATTTGGCTTAACTGCCCTTGCAGCAGGGGCCTCCATTTTGCTGACACCCTATCTACTCCTCAGCGATTGGGTGGTCAGCCCCGACAAGCTTGCTCGGTTTGCTGATGCTAGTCCAAGAAATCCATTGCCAATCCTGGGACTAATCGTCGCTCCCACAATACTGATCGGTGCTTTGTTGCCCCTTGCTATCAGGATGCTGCAACCGGAGGAGCGTGGTGAGGCAACGCGAGAAGCCGCCACCCTCTATGCGCTCAATACTGCGGGGGGCCTCCTTGGTGCGGGCCTGGCAAATCACTACCTTGTCCCCCTTATCGGGATCCAGGGTACCATCATTTTTCTCGCTTCCATATGTGCTGCTGTGGGAGTTATCAATCTGCTATCTCCTGGCAGGAGTTTTCCCCGCTGGTCCTTTGCCGTGCTGAGTATTGTTTCCCTGGTGGTAGTTCTTACAGCAGTCCTGCCAAAGATGATGCACATGTATGCCGGGAAACTTGCGGAATCAACTCAAGCCCACTCAACCAAAGTGCGATTTGTTCACGAAGGACGGGCCGCAACCGTCACCGTTCTTGATCAGATGGATCCCAGGAGGGGCACTTACCGGGACATGTACCTAAACGGTGTTGAGGAAGCATCCACGCGCTATTGGCACACCCAACTTTTCAAGCTCTTGGGAATTTTTCCGGTGCTGGTGCATGAGTCGGCCCAACCCAAAGAGGTGTTGGTGATTGCCTTTGGGGCAGGGATCACAGCAGGTTCCGTTTTGGCTTCCGATCAGGTCTCTTCCCTGGATGTTGTCGATCTCAATCCTGATGTGGAAGAAATCAACAACTTGTTTACCGAGGTAAACGGGGATGTTTTTCACCACAGCCGATTTTATTTCCACAACGACGACGGTCGAAACTATCTGGTTACAAGCAGCAAGCGATATGATGTGATTATTAGTGATTCGACCCATCCGCGGGCTTATGATAGTTGGATTCTCTACACTGAGGAATTCTACCGGGCCGTCAAGGAACATCTTCTTCCTGGCGGTGTATTTGCCCAGTGGGTGCCGGTGCTCGGTTCCATGCAGGGAGATCTGATCAGGATACATCTGAACACCTTCCGGCAGGTGTTTCCCAACTCCACCTTTTGGTACGTTTATGGCTCTGATCAGGCGTTTCTCCTGGCCACCCCCGAACCTTTCTCCCTTGATGCCAAGCGCTTGCAACGGCAACTGGACCAACTTCCCCAATGGTTTCAGGCGGAAGAGTACCAGATCGACACGGTGGCTCGCATTGCCGGCTTTTTCTGGCTGGATGAACGAGCCATGGCGGGAATGATCGGCCGCGAGACCCGAGTCAATACCGATAATCGCCACTACTTCGACAAGCAATCCGCCTTGTGGCCGGCACCGCCGGAATACCGGTTGCCAAGATTCCAGGCGACCGCTCTTCCCTACGTCGAACAAGGAGAAGATAAGCTTCGCACAGCCATTCGCGAACAGCAGACAGTAGCGCAACTGCTGGCCAGATATGGTTTTTTCTCTAATAAGTACGAATTATTACGGGCCTATTGTCTTATGCCCGAGAACGGAAATGTGCGATATTTTCTCTCTCTAGAATTTTCAGGCAGGCTGCCGAATTACCAGACCGTCTGTGGGGCCCATGGATAATATGGCTGGGAGAAGCTGGCGCTGAAGGTGCTTCCTCATTAGGTTATGGTTTTATCCAGGTTAATCTTTTTACCGGGTCGTGAAAATATAGATACCTGTAAAAGCCCTCGGGTCCGTGACAGTCTCTACAGACGGCATTGTAGCTCATAGTTCTCAAGAATCTGAAGCTCTTGGTAGAGGTTCCCTGCAGTTTGTTCCCAGTCGCCCCATTCTCTGCTGGGATGCCCCACTGATGGGCATTGTGACAGGAAGGACATGAAAGATTTCCCACATTTTTCTCCTTACCGTCCGGGCCAAATAGAAGTGTATAGTTCCTGCCGTTCTTGTTGAGTTCCACTACGTTGGTTATCAACTTTCCTGTGGGATGTCTGGCTACAGGGGGAATTTTCTTTTGCGCCATGTTTCCCTTGGAGTGGCAACTGGTACATAAACGGTTCATCGGAGTACCGTTTTCACTGATTGGACCGTAGGGTCTTGCCCAGAGCTTGAGGGGGTTGGGCGCGTTGTGGACCAGGTGACTAGCCTGACATAATCCCGGGGGCTTTGCTCCTTGGCTTTTCTGATCAGAAGCCCATTCGCGAAAATCGTGTTTTGTTCCCTGGATGCGTCCTTTGGCAAGATGGCAGAGCTTACAAAGTTCCGGTGAGGGAAAGTTGGCTTTTCTTAAAAAGCTGTTGGCGCCATTACCCTCCATATTTTGCCCCTTGTAGTCTTCCAGCGGTCCGGAAGTCGACGGGGTCCAGTGGTGCGGCTCGTGACAGGTATTGCAGGAGACATTGCCTTTGTCTATCTTCTCGCCATCCTTGCTGTAGAGAGGGAGCTCTGAGGAAACCCCTTGAAGAATAATGCCCATTTTCGTTTCCAGCAGCGGCACGTCGATTGGATGAGAATTATTCCCGACGAGTTTTTCTTTTGCAGCTCCGGTCTTATTGTGGCATCCAGCGCAAAGCTCAGAGATAAAATCTTTTTTGCCAGTCAATGGTTTTGCCCAAAGTCTCTTGCCTGAAGCGTTATGTACAACGTGACATGCCCCGCAAGGGCCTGAAGCCCGTGCGGTAAGTTCTTGCAGGTTTTTTTCATCTGGTGCGGTAATTTCGAGATTGTGGTCTGAAGTCAGCAACTGCCTTTTATCCTTGTGGCAGTCGGTGCACAAGGCCGAAGAACCGAAGCTGGAGATTCTCAAGAAACTGGTTGATGCGTCCCCCTTGACGTCTTTACCGCCGATATTGAGTGCATTCTCAGGATCCCATCTGTGGACATTGTGACAGGTAAAACATTGAACCTTGCCCGAGGGACCACTATTTCCGTTCCCTAAAAACAGGGGTAACATAGCGGTTGCTGACTCCGCCCCTGAAAGGGCAACGTCTACCGGATGGGAATGGTTGCCCACATGCCTTATTTTGAGGACGGAGTCTTCGCCGTGACAGCCTAGACAAATCTGGGATGGAGGGGCGGCGGGGTCAATCTCCCTGGCCCAGAGGAGTATTCCATCACCATTATGGGGCAGGTGGCAGGCTCCGCAGGGGCCGGAAGACGAAGGTTTCTGCCCTCTTATGTTTTTTTCCTCGGGCAGGGAAAACCTAAAGTCGTGTTTGGTCTGGAGTAAACTCTTTTGTTTTGGGTGACAAAGCATGCAGAGTCCTGAGTCTCTGTTTTCAATGACTGTGAGCTTGTCTCCCTTAGCACCGTGAACCTCATGACAGGTTTGGCAGATTACTTTGTCTCCACTCTTCGAACGCTTACTCCCGGCTTCGAAGAAAGTTTTAGGAATGTCGAAGGATGTCGTTTTGACCGGATGGCCATTGAACTGCCTAAAAGATGCTTGTTTTGTATGACACATCTCACACATCTGGGAGTCGATATTGTTTTTTCTGAGAAAAGAAAGTGCTCCGGAAATGCTGGCATCTGTATTTGCGCCCCCCCCGTGCGCCGAATGGCAGGTGCCGCAATAAATTTCGTCTTTGTTGCTCAAGGGTAAATCGGCTGGAATGGTAACCTTATCCGAAGGTTTTACGAATGTTCTGTGTCCCTTGTATTTCCAAGTAACGGCTCTTGAATCCATAACGTAGCCGTCGTGGCAGCTGTAACACATTTCCTCAGAGCTCACTACACCCTGGGTGTCCTTCATCAGGACATTTCCCGGTTGCCATTTAATCAGAGTTTCCTTATCAGTCCTGAAGTCGTCCAACCACATTACGTGACAAATGGCGCAGTTTCTTTTTGAAGACATCTCCAGTGCATTTGCCCTTGGACTTAGGGAGAGAACAAAAAGAATTGTCAGTATGAATATGCAGGCTCTGAGGCTGGGCATAGAAAGTTTTTCTGATTTTTAGACGACAAGCTAAGATTGCTATTCCAATATCTTCATAACACCTATCGTGTTCTTTCTCATCTCAACCGTTAGGAGTATATCATTCTTACCATCCATAAAAAGTCCCACAGGGGTAATAAAGTGTTTTTTCGTTCCATTCTCGCAAACCACTCCAAGAAAGCGGCCGAAATCGGTAAACACCTGAATAAGGCCCATGTAGCTGTCACTGACAAGCACCCTGTTTTTTCCATCGAGGGCCACTCCTTTTGGCCGAAAAAGGTTGCCCTGCAGCACACCCCACGAGCCTATGTCGGCGATATGGTTTCCAAAGGGATCGAACCTCTGGACTCTGGTGTTGAGGACGTCAACAACAAAGATCTCGTTTTGTTCATTTCTTGCCATCATACCAGGGTAACGGAACTCCCCTGGCCCCTCTCCAAATTTGCCCCACTCGAACTGAAAATTGCCCCTAATATCATATACCTTTATTTTGTGGTTATCATTATCAGAGACATAGACATAGTCTTTGAAATCAGCCACCAGGACATCCACCGGATCGGAAGGTTTTTCCTGGGGGCCACTTTTCACATTGAAGAGACGCAAAAAATTGCCGTTCCCGTCGAATACCTGTACCCGGTGATTGCCAGAATCAGCTATGAAGACCATGCCGTCCTTGGAGATGTCTATCCCCAAGGGATGTTGGAATTCCCCCTGACCTTTTCCTTCCTGTCCGAAAGTAAATTTCATTCTGCCTT
>JAJDNT010000101.1 GCA_022340515.1 Deltaproteobacteria bacterium | reverse complement strand
GAACGATTGGCTGGAGGGATGGGAATTGACCAAATCCAGACGGTCATAGATACTTACAAGCGTCACGGTTTTCGCAACAACCAGATGATAATGACCGTAGGAATGCCCACGGACTTGAGGCTTGAAGACCCTCCATGCTTGCGTCAGATTGATACACGGATTCAAGACAACCGAATTCATTTCTTTGTCTATTTCCGCTCCTGGGATGCCTGGAACGGCTATCCGGCAAATCTAGGCGGGATTCAGCTGTTGAAAGAGTACATGGCAAGTGAGATTGGTGTTGAAGACGGTGAAATGATTGTGGCTTCCAAGGGTCTCCACATTTATGATTATGTTTTCGATCTGGCCCGGATGAGAACATACCGAACATCTGAATGCGAAAAGACAACAAATCAATAAAGGTACCTGCCAAGCTAGCTGATCGGCGAGAGATTATGGATCTCCTGAACCGGTGGCCTTACCCACTTTGAGCAATTAAGTCATTCTGGCCAACTTAATGTCAGCTCATAGCATTTTATCTAACCATTTATAATAATATATTTTTTTATATCTAAGCTAATAATTTGAATTAAGTAATTGCCCTTACTGGAGGAAGGAAGAAAACCCACAGGCGGGTGGATTTCTGAAGTGCAGGTCCGATGCTGTGATAAGATGGTCCTGTCCGAGGGCGTAACAACGGGTCGGTAAAATGTCCAGGGTTAGCCTGGAGACGGGGTAGGGGGATAAAAGCTTTTCACAATATTGGGGTTGTGACTTATGGCATAGGAGTTGCTAAGTAAATGCTGTATAGTAAAAAAAATACTATACCAGCATGGCATAAAGCAAAGGGAGTTGGTAAACCATGTTGTTAGACATTCTGTCAGCCATAAGAGACCTGGATTTCAAGAGCCTCAATGAAATCCTTGTCTCAATTGACATGCTGACTTTGATAAAAAATCCTTATTTTATCGGTTTTATGGTGTGCTGCAGTATTATTTTCATAATCCGGGGAATGGAAAGGGCACTGGTTACCTTTCTTTCTGCCCCAGCCTTCCTTCTTCTTTTTCAGGTGACGGTGGAGGGCACTGATGCCCTGAATTTTGATGCCGAAAAACTGCTAATTTTCTGTGGTGGGTTCATTGCCATTGCAGGAGTAAACATCTACGTGTATTTCGTCCGCGGCGACAAATAACAAAATTTATCCCCAGAAACCTCGTCTCTCGCAGTCTTCTCTTTTCAGATTCCCTTTAACCTTTAGGCCGTTTCAAACACATAGGCAGTTTTTTCCACCACCAAGAGCATAAAGATCACCCAGGGAATTTGCATGAATTATATTGAGCTCTTGGTGTTCTTTGTGGATAGGCTTGCTCGTTGACTATCTGGCCAGAACAGCTTTGGAGCAAGGGTGCGTTTAGAGCTGAGACTAGCTAATTTTTCCAAATTATCAAAATGATTATTCCCAAAATAGCGGCTAGGGCAAGGAGCAAAAAGCCATAGGTGAAATTCAGGAACAATAGGTGGCCGGTGCCAAAACAAAAACAATATACAGTAGCAGCACCAAGTACCCAGTTTAGGCATGCTCTGGTGAAATGGGGATTCCAATCCAGATCGGGATTTTTCTTATAGATAGGCCCCCAAAGGGTAGGAAAGGGTTTTACCTTAGCGCAGAATCTCTTCAAATGCTCTTCTGCTGTGGGTTTGGTCAAAAAGCAGACTAGTACCCAAGAGACGGTACAGAAAGCCACCACAATCATAAACCTGTACTGCCATTCCAACTGGGGAATGTGGTCCCAGTAACCCAGAGCTTTGCCAAATTTCGGCGAGAGGAGAGTGCTGCCTACACCTGAACTTGCCAGTGCTGCAATCTCTGCCCAAGCGTTAACCCGCCACCAAAACCAGCGAACAACTATGACAATGCCGTAACCCGCTGTCAGCATAGATATGTAATACCAGGCATCGCTTACGGAATCGAGATTATAGGCAATCACCACAGCAACTAGGAGCATTAGAACTGTACTGATCTGAGAAGCACGGACGTAATGCTTTTCTGAGGCCTTTTTCTTAATAAAACGGCGGTAGAGATCATTGACCATGTAGGCAGCGCCAAAATTTATGTGGGTATCCACGGTAGACATGAAGGCTGCGACTAGAGAGGCGAGCACGAGCCCCAAGAGTCCAGAGGGGAGGAGCTTCAAGATCAACATGGCATAGCCTGCCTCAGGAACCTCTAGGTTTGGATAGACAATAAGGGAAACCATGGCCACCAAGATCATGGGCCAGTAATTTAGGCCAAAGGCAACCACTGCAAAAAACATGGTTGAAAAGGAGGCGTGCTTTTCGTTTTTCGCAGAAATAATTCTTTGAGTGATTGCCGGGGGCGGATTACCCCACCATTTCAAGGTAACGAAGACCAGAAAGGTTACGAAAAAAGGCGTGCCTACGGTTGGGAAAAAGCTAAGTCGCTCCGCTGCTGGTCCGGCTCCATATCTACTGACAAAGCCGTCAATGATATTTCCGATTCCACCGATGTGATTCCAGGCAAGTACAGCCAGGGTAATGGAACCCAATGAGCCGATCAAGAATTGAATGAGATCTGTTGCAGCAATGCCCCAAAGCCCTGATGCTGCTGTATAGGTAAGAGTGACCAAGAGTATGACACCCAAGAGAAGTTGTCGATCAATAGTGGGAGCTACCACCCCGCTAATTGTCCAAACTGCCTTAATGATCCAGCCCAAAGTGACAGCATTGGCAAATATACCAAAGTAAACACCTTTAAAACCCCTCAGAAAGGCAGCAGCGGGTCCATCATAGCGGAGCTCTATGAGTTCAGCCGTAGTAATGATTTCAGAACGTCTAAGCAAGGAGGCAAAGACGAAGGCCCCCAGAGCGCCAGCCCCCCCCAGCACAAAAGACCAAGCATACCATACACCCGGGATACCGTCCTTGGCTACCAGACCGGTAATACCTAAAGGTGTGTCTATGGCAAAAGCGGAGGCAATCATGGACATGCCTGCAAGCCACCAAGGGAGGACACGGCCTGAGACAAAGTAGTCGTCCACGCTCCGTAAGGCCCTCTTGGAGAAGCAAAAGCCGACTAGAAGGCTAGCGGCGAGGTAGGCTAGAATGATTATCCAATCTAGAGTAGGTAAATTCACCGGAGCTCCGATTCGCTATCTCATTAGCACTTCCAAGATTCTGAAGAATATACCACAAATTTCACTTGGCACTATGCACTAAGCACTAATAAGTAAGTGGTCAGAAGTCAGCATGCAATGGGCATAGAGCGTGTGGCATAGAGCACAGGGAGCTAAATGCCTAAAATGTTCTAAAGTGTCTAAAATGCCTAAAGTGAGTAACTTTAGCCTCTTTGGCTGGTTGAGCCAATCTTGTCTGAAAACAAATCGTGGGCGGTGGGTGGTGCGATGTTGAGGAGATAATTACGAAGGAAGGTCTCAGGCGGCTTGTTTGGAGCCTTTCATATACTGCTCTAAGCGGAAAACCCCGCCGGGATGACGATGAATAAGGTCAAGTACTGCCTGGGGTTTCACACTCTTTTTTTGGCAAAGAAGATAAATCTTGTAAAAGGTGAGGGTAGTCATGGCAACTATATTTTTTGAAGAAAGTAAGCTTTGAATGTTAGCCGAGAAATCACTGAACTTTGGCTTACCGTCAGCTTCTTCATCAGTAGTGTTGCTGCCAATGAGAAGAACCCGTCTCTTTCCCCCTTTGCCCATGTCAAAGTCAGTAACTTCCTCCCAACTTTCCCAATTCTCGCTGAGTTCCCCAACGTCACCAAGAACTTTAAGACCAAAGGTTATCTCGCCGTCATCCATCGTTCGGATCAAGCGATCAATGAAACTCTGATCTGGAGAGCGGGAGACTTTTAGGCCTAGCTCATTTAAAAGGTAATGAATTGCATCGGTCAGGAGCAGTACGTTTTTGCTCTTAAGCAGGCAGTCGACTGGCTTGAAGGTTGTCTTTTCGTCGATGTCCTTTCCAGCTTTTACTCTCTGGTCTTTTTTCTTTTTCTCCCTTTCGCTGACAGCAGTTTCTACCTTCCCCACTAAGAACATGGCAACAAGGCAGGTGAGAGGGACTATCATGCGCTGGTTGCCACTGTATTTTAAAACAGAGTAAATGGAGAAAATTGCCAGCAAGAGCTGGAAAAGGAGCAAAGTTTTCTGCTTCATGACAGTCTCCTGGCCTGATAGTTCGCCTCAGTTACTATGCAATTACAATGCCAGCTCCCTAGAGATAGGCTGAAATGCTGGGGTCAAAGGGACTTAGTAGGGGGAAGAAAGATAGCTGGTTATCTAGCTGACCCTAGGCGGAAGGTGGTTGATAATCTTAAATTTTGTTGAGAGCTGTCTGGTTTGAGGGCAGAAAACTTGTATATCTTCAAGCTTAATCTTTGGGAGCAGCTTTCTTCTTAGGCTCCTCAGCAGTCGGCAACAGACCTTTTGCTCGAAGTTTTAACCTCTTCTTTCGTCTTCTTCGCTGTCTGTCTAACTCTCTTTTTCGTTCGCTCTTCTTGTGTTTTGCCATATGTCCGCTCCAGGTAACAAAAATGACCTCGGAAAACGAGCTTATCTTTTATAGAAAAAGTAGAGAGGAGTCAAGCCATTCGAGTGACAAAGTGACAATAAGTATTTAATTTAGTACATTCGTATAAAAAATTTAAGCCAGCCAAGGATAAGAGAATAACTATAAAATTTTCCTTGACAATGATTGCCATACTTCTTTAAAGTCTCTTCATAAGGAGTAGTCATGACGGAAAGCATAAATAGACTTAAGCAACTCATCAACTGGTACTGGTGGTGGTCCGTATTTGGAGGAGTTTATCCGCTGCCAGGTGACTAAAAGCCAATAGAACTTGAAAGCCGTGGGTAAACTCCTTGCCCACGGCTTTTTATTTTTGTTAAAGGCCGTGGGAGCTGAAGTTCCTCACGGCTTTTTTTCTGTTGACCCGAAGGTGAAGAAGAAATGGAGGTTACCGTGTACCACCCGAGTAAAGAGGAATTCCTCGGTTTGGCTCAGCAAGGGAATATCATTCCTGTTTTTCGAGAGGTCACTGCAGATACCGACACACCAATAAGTCTCTTTAAAAAGGTTGCTAAGGGGCCGGAATCATTCTTGTTAGAAAGTGTAGAAGGAGGAGAACGCTGGGGTCGCTATAGCTTCATCGGCCACCGCCCTAGGCTGTTGGTTAAGGCTCGTGGTGATAACATCGAACTAACCCGAAATGGCAAGCAATGCGGCAAATTCAAATCATCGCCTCTCGATTACCTGAAGAATCTTATGCAAACCTTCCAGGCTGTATCGGTGGATGGGCTGCCCAGGTTTTTTGGTGGTCTGGTTGGTTACTTGAGCTATGACGTAGTACGTTTCATTGAACATCTGCCTACCTCTAAACCAGATGAAGTTGGCATGCCGGATGCGGCCTTCATGATGCCTGAGCAAGTGATGATCTACGACAACTTGGCCCAAACTATCAAGGTGGTAGCAAACATCTATGTTCCCGAATACGTCAACCATGCTACCGCTTATGATCAGGCCGTTGCTCAAATAGACCAGACTCTCGAATTGCTCAGTGAGGCTGTGCCGCCTTCGAAGCCAACAGCAAAGCCCAAGAAGGAGCTGGTGCTGAGAGCAAACATGGAGCGGAATCGGTTCGAAGGAATGGTAAAAAGGGCCAAACAGTACATTCAAGACGGCGAAGCCATCCAGGTGGTCCTCAGTCAGCGTTTTGACACGGATCTAGTTTCTGAACCATTTGATATCTATCGGGCACTTAGGCGGATAAATCCTTCACCTTATATGTACTATCTAGATTTTGACGGAGACGTAGTTATTGGTGCCTCACCGGAGGTTTTGGTGCGCTTGGAAAACGGAAGAGTGGCTCTGCGGCCCATTGCCGGGACTCGACCCAGGGGAAAGAATAGTACTGAGGATCGGCGGCTAGAGGAAGAGTTACTAGCTGACCCAAAGGAACGGGCTGAACACGTAATGCTGGTGGATTTGGGCCGCAACGATGTAGGCCGAGTAGCGACTGTAGGCACAGTGGAGGTTACCGACCTGATGGTGGTGGAGTACTACTCCCATGTAATGCACCTGGTTTCACATGTGGAAGGGGATTTAGCCCCTGGTCTAGACATGTTTGATGTCCTTCGCGCTTCTTTTCCAGCTGGTACCGTCTCTGGTGCTCCTAAGGTTCGGGCAATGGAAATTATAGATGAACTGGAGCCCAGCCGCCGGGGGCTGTACGCCGGGGCAGTGGGATATTTTTCCTTTTCCGGTAATATGGACTTTTGCATTACCATACGAACAATGCTGGTACGCAATGGTCGGATTTACCTTCAGGTGGGGGCGGGAATCGTGGCCGACTCAGTTCCAGAATCTGAGTATGAAGAGACGGTGGCGAAAGGTGAAGCACTGGTTAGAGCTTTGGAAATGGCTAACAATGGCCTTGTGTAAGGATGATTTCAGATTTGAGATTTGAGATTGCAGATTGCGCAATCTCGCAGTCTTCATTTCAATCTACAATCTAAAATCTAATATCTAATATCTGCAATTGCTTAGGGAGGACTTCCTCGTGATACTGATGATTGATAACTACGACTCTTTCACCTACAACCTGGTCCAGTATCTGGGGGTGTTGGGGGCTGAAGTGGTAGTAAGGCGGAACGACAAAATCACCCTGGATGAAATCGAAAACATAAGACCAGAGCGGATTGTGATCTCCCCTGGCCCGGGCACTCCTCAGTCGGCGGGAATGACAATAGCGATTATCGAGCGATTTCATCGAAAGATGCCCATCCTCGGCGTCTGTCTAGGACACCAGGCCATTGGGGCATCTTTTGGGGGCCGGATAGTACATGCTGGCCAACTAATGCATGGGAAAACCTCAGAAATCTCCCATGACGGTAAAAACATTTTTCAGGACCTGCCGGACCCTTTCACTGCTACCCGCTATCATTCACTGGCTGTAGAGCGTGCAAGTCTGCCTTCTTGTCTGGAGATTTCAGCGGAGTCCGAGGACGGCGAAATTATGGGATTGCGGCACCGGGAATATCCGGTGGAGGGAATCCAATTCCACCCAGAATCGATTTTAACCAATGAGGGCATGAATATCTTGGAAAACTTTCTAAGGCTTTGAAGTTTTTCAGACTTACAGAGAATAAACAAAGGAGGAAATTATGCTTAAGATGGCCATCCAGAAAGTAGTTGATGGCAAGGATCTAGGCGAAGAAGAGATGGAAGCTGCTATGGACGTGATCATGAGCGGCGAGGCAACGCCAGCCCAAATCGGCGCCTTCATCACCGCTCTTAGGCTCAAAGGTGAAACCATCGAGGAAATTGCCGGAGCCGCCAGGGTTATGCGACGAAAAGCCACTAGAATCGCTATGGATAATTCCTTGGTAAGTATGGATAGGGACGATATCAACCTAGATTTGGAGACGATCGTCGATACTTGCGGGACGGGTGGTGACGGTACCAACACTTTTAATGTTTCTACCACCACCGCCTTTGTCGTGGCTGGCTGCGGCTTACGGGTGGCTAAGCACGGAAATCGCTCGGTATCGAGCCTTTGTGGTAGTGCCGATGTCATCGAGAATCTCGGGGTGAACTTGAATGTGTCCCCCACAGTTGTAGAGGAGTGCCTCAGCAGGGTGGGTATAGGTTTTCTCTATGCACCAGCACTGCACGGGGCAATGAAGTACGCCATCGGACCCAGAAAAGAGATCGGCATTAGAAGTATTTTCAACATCCTAGGTCCTCTTACTAATCCGGCAGGAGCCAATGTCCAAGTATTAGGCGTCTACAATAAAGAACTGACAGCGGTTCTTGCCGAGGTCTTGAACAGGCTGGGCTCCCGAAGTGCCTTTGTGGTTCATGGCGAGGATAGTCTCGATGAAATCAGCATCACTGGCCGCACCTTTGTGAGCGAGCTGAAAGATGGTCAAGTGTCAACTTACACCATCGAACCTGAAGATTTTGGTCTGCCCCGCGCGTCTATTGAAGAGATAAAAGGGGGCAACGCCGATGAAAACGCCGAGATAGTTCTAAGGGTGCTTCAGGGCGAACCGGGAGCTTGCAGAAACATTGTGCTGCTCAATACTGCTGCTGCTTTGGTTGCCGCCGGCAAGGCTGCTGATTTCAACGAGGGTATTAAGCAGGCCGCGGAGGCCATCGACTCGGGGGCGGCTATGGAAAAGCTGCAAGCGCTCAAAGAGCTAACTAACCGATAGGGTAGAGGCATAGAGCATAGGGCATAGAGCATAGGGTAAAATACTTTAGATCTCAAATGTGGCCTCCTTGGTTCTGCTGGATTCTGACTTCTGGCTCCTGCCCACTTAACTCCGAAATTTTGTGCTGAGCACTTTGCGAATCCTCCTGTTTCTTCGCTTCCTGTAAGATTTGCGCATGGACAAATTGTGATGATTTTGGATGAAATTGTTGCGCGAAAGAAAGAGCGACTAGCCGAGTTCGCGGCGAGGTCAGAGCAGAAAAAATTGGAAAAGGCTGTGGTTTCAGCTCCTGAGACGCGAGACTTTTTCGCTGCCCTGAAGCATGGTGAAAAGCCGGCCGTAATTGCGGAGATCAAAAGAGCTTCGCCTTCAGCTGGGCAGATTCGCTCCGACCTTGAGGTAAGCAAAGTTGCCAGCAGTTATCAGAGGGCGGGAGCTGCTGCTATCTCGGTAATCACAGAAGAAGACTTCTTTCAGGGCCGAATAGAATACCTGGAGGAGGCGAGGAGGGCAGTTTCTTTGCCCATTCTTTGCAAAGATTTCATCGTAGATCCCATACAGGTTCTTAGTGCCCGGGCTGCTGGGGCCGACGGACTGCTATTAATTGCAGCAATATTGCCGCAAAGCACCCTGAAGGTTCTTTTGGCTATGGCGAGGCAGATGGATATGGCTTGCCTGGTAGAGGTGCATGATGAGGAGGAGTTGTCACGGGTGCTGGAGACGGAGGCCCGTCTCATTGGGATCAACAACCGAGATCTGCGGACTTTTGAAGTATCCCTTGACACTACCGTCAGGTTGTGTCACCGCATTCCTTCAAATCGGCTTGTGGTAAGTGAGAGTGGTATTCAGACAAAGAGTGATTTGCAGTTTCTGGCGGAGGCAGGAGTTGACGCGGTGCTTGTGGGGACTAGTCTTATGCGGGCCGAAGACCCAGGAGCGAAGTTGAGGGAACTATTGGGAAGAGTTTGACGCTAGAGACTGGACGACATCAGCTAGGACAAAAAGTGCGAGGGAATTATATGACCGTAAGCATTAAGATCTGCGGTATTACCAATGAGGAAGATGCTTTGGCTGCAGCCCGGTTTGGCGCTGACGCCCTTGGCTTCATTTTTGCCCCTAGTCCAAGGCGGATCTCACCCCAGAAGGCTCGAAAGATCATAAAAGCTCTCCCACCCCTGGTCCAAACGGTGGGAGTTTTTGTCGATGAAGACCCCGGGGAAGTATTTTCTGTAGCTCAGATGTGTCGTTTGGATATTCTTCAATTCCATGGCCAAGAGTCTGCTGACTACTGTGAAAGCTTCGATCAGCGGCTGATAAAGGCAGTACGACTAAGAAACCGCCAGGACCTCAAAAGTTTGGCAGAATATGATGGTGTTGTCCACGCCCTGCTTCTGGACACTTACATACCGGGCAAGCTTGGAGGCACCGGGCTTACCTTTAATTGGGAATGGGCTGTAGAGGCCGGAAGAAAGCGGCGGATTATCCTGGCAGGTGGACTAAATCCAGAAAATGTAGCCGCTGCCATCAGCACGGTTAAACCTTACGGTGTGGACGCCAGCAGCAGTCTGGAGCACAGTCCCGGGGTTAAGGATCACGAGAAAATGATGCAGTTTATAGCAGAAGTGCGTAAGGCATCGAACATATAGACAGAAGTTTCTCCAAAAATGTTGGCCTTCCGCCTATCACTCAGAAGAAACACCAGGGAATATCCCTAGGCAGCAGCTACTTGCAGGGAGGGACAGCTTAAGCTACGAGCTAAACAGCATCGGATCAACCAGGCTAGAAGGAGCGATTTATGGAAAAGCCGGGCTACTATGGACGTTTTGGCGGTGCCTTCATTCCGGAAATTCTCAGCACCACCCTGGAACAGCTGCAGGTTGCCTTTAAAGAGGCCAAAGAGGACCCTGATTTCTGGTCAACTTACCAAAGGTTGATGTCAACCTATTCGTGTCGACCCACACCCCTAACTTATGCGAAAAATTTGAGCCTTCATTTGGGTGGTCCACAGATCTATTTGAAGCGGGAGGATCTCAATCACACCGGTGCCCATAAGCTCAATAATGTCATAGGGCAGGGGCTGGTAGTGAGCAGGATGGGCAAAACCCGAGTGATTGCAGAAACTGGGGCGGGCCAACACGGTGTGGCGACAGCAACTATGGCTGCGAAGTTTGGTTATTCGTGCACCATCTATATGGGTGAGGTGGACGTGGCACGGCAACGGCCAAATGTTTTTTGGATGGAACAGCTAGGTGCCGAAGTAGTTCCAGTGAAGGACGGAGCTAGGATATTGAAAGACGCCATAAATGAAGCCTTACGGGATTGGTCCGCAAATATGGATACTACCCACTATGTGTTGGGTACAGCCTGTGGACCTCATCCATTCCCGGAGATGGTGTCCTATTTTCAATCCATCGTGGGGTTAGAGGTGCGGGACCAGATAGTCGAGCAGGCCGGGAGGTGGCCAACTCGAGTGTATGCTTGCGTGGGTGGGGGTTCCAATGCCTTAGGGATATTCAACGGTTTTATTGACAACTCGGAGGTGGAACTTGTGGGGGTCGAGGCTGGAGGTGAGGGCTTGGAAAGCGACAAGCACGCAACCCGCTTAGCCTCAGGCCGTGGTAGCGTGGGCGTGGCTCAGGGTTACAAGACCTATTTTCTTCAGGACGATGATGGCCAAATGCTCGAAACTCATAGCGTAGCGGCAGGACTGGATTACATTGGGGTGTCACCCATCCTTTCTTCTTATCATGAAGAGGGTAGGATTCGCTTTGAAGCTGCTACCGATGCAGAAGTGATTGAGGCAACCAGGCTGGTAATGAGAAAGGAGGGCATAATTCCCGCCCTGGAGTCAGCTCATGCTCTGGCCGGTGCATTCAGGGAGGCAGGGGAGATGAGCCGAGACGACGTGGTCATAGTAAATCTCTCAGGCAGAGGGGACAAAGATATCTTTACCATCGCTGACGCTCTTGGAGATAGGGCCTGGAAATCTTTTATCATGAAGAAGGCGGAGGAATACCGTGCTTGAGGACTATATTCGGAAGAGGCTGAGGGAAAAAGAGATTCTGCTCATGGCTCACATAGTGGTAGGTTATCCTAACATTGAGGACAGCTTTGAGTTGGTGCGAACAATAGTTGAGGCGGGTGTAGATCTGATGGAGCTGCAAATCCCCTTCTCAGAACCCATCGCAGATGGCCCGGTTATCCTTCAGGCAAATCAGGCTGCCATAGCGGATTCCATTAGGGTGGATGATTGCTTCAGATTCGCCCAAAAGGTTACCTCCGCTTTCGACATTCCTTTCCTGTTCATGACTTATTACAACATTCTTTTCAAAAGAGGAGAAGAACGTTTTTTTGCTGAAGCCAGAGAAGCGGGTATTCGTGGCACAATTGTCCCCGACTTGCCTCCGGAGGAGGGGGAGTCGTATATGGCTGCTGCCGCGGCAAATAATATAGATCCCATATTTATCCTTGCACCTACTTCCTCCCCCGCAAGGATCAAGCACTTGGCCCGTTTCGGCCGGGGGTTTTTTTACTGTGTTGCTCGGAAAGGGGTAACCGGCTCAGATACTGATTTTTCTAATGAAATGACTGAATTTTTAGAGCAATGTAGAAGAGCCACTCAGCTGCCACTGGCTCTTGGCTTTGGGGTAAGCTCGAAAGAAGACGTCCGGTTTCTTCGGGGTAAAGCAGAAGTTGCGGTGGTGGGGAGCCAGGCTTTGCGAATACTTAATGCCCAAGGTATCCAGGCGGTGGGCGACTTTTTTCGTGGACTGAAGTGAAGGGAGGAAAGATTTACTCAGCTACACTAGCTGATCTAGCGGTCACTTAGGCTTTAACCACCAGGTACCCTTCCAAGGCTTTGGATACAATTCGCATTAAAGCTTCTTGCTCACGTGCATGCCATTTTCCTCGTCCCATGGTGGGGGCAAGATGCTCCAATATGGCCGTTTTGACCTCAACAGCGATATTCTCTTGGTAAGTGTGTTCGTGAATCTTCATAGTTACGGCCATTTCTAGCTCTTTGTCAATCTGGTCCAAGATCTCCAGCAGTGTTGCCTCCCTCTCTTTGAGGCCACCTACCTTGGCATACTCAACTTTGTTCTCAATACCTTTTTTGTATTCGTCTAAGGCTAGAGAGGCTGCGGCAATGGCGAGAATTTCCTCCCTGCGGGTCCTTTCTCTCAGAAGGTGTTGAATGGTAATGGCGAATTCCTCTAAGTCTTTGTCCTCGAACTCCTCACCTGTTCGGGACATTTCTTCTACTCTCGCTATCACTCTTCTTACAATGTCCTCACTCATCTTAGGTCTCCTCTTCCCGTGTAACGGCTGGAAATCGGATGCAAGCTTCATGCCCTGGTTGGAAGGTAATCCTAGAACGTCAAAGCCAAGGGGTGTAATGGGCTATGCAAGAACAGGTGTGATAACTTCTCATAGCGGATGGGAAATTGTCAAGGACCACTGATAAAAGGAACTTGACTTTTCCCCTTGTATGGTCTAACTTGCTGGACTCAGTCATAAACAGAACTGAAAGGGAACAATGATGCGTCAGTCCTCCTCATTTTTTTGCTATTATTACTACGCCATGGTGGCGATAAAGGGGGCTGTGCGCGCATACTAACCCGATAGTTGCTGAGTATATTCCGAAAGCCGCGGCAGTCTTTAGCCGCGGCTTTTTTATTTGGGAGAGAAAGGGTGTGTTTATTGAATGTATACCTTAAATGTGGTGGCTTGCCTTTTTATTGCATTTTATTCGATTAAACAGGTTCATGAATTTTTAAAGCACCTTATTGACACGTTTATCCTTACTGGGAAAAGGAGTTGCGCATGATAGGCAAACACATTAGGATGGAAAGGATAATTGACCGGAATACCAGCAAAACTGTCATCGTCCCCATGGATCACGGAGTAAGCTCGGGTCCTATCGCTGGCATCGTAGATTTGAGAGATGCCATTGATAAAGTTGTCAGAGGGGGAGCAAACGCCATTGTGGAACACAAGGGAATGGTCGGTGCAGGTCATCGCCGGAGTGGCAAAGACGTTGGTCTAATCATTCATCTCTCTGCCAGTACTTCCCTTTCTCCCTATCCCAACACCAAGACCATGGTTTGCTCGGTTGAAGAGGCTTTGTGTTTGGGTGCCGATGCGGTGTCCATACACGTGAACATTGGCGATGATATGGAAAGGCAAATGCTAAATGATTTTGGCATGGTTTCGCGACGAGCCCGGGAATGGGGAATGCCGCTATTGGCAATGATCTATCCTCGCGGTGACAAGATAGCCAATGAATACGACCCTGCAGTACTGAAGCATGCTGCTCGGCTCGGAGCAGAGCTGGGTGCCGACCTGGTGAAGATATCTTACAGCGGCAGTGTGGAATCCTTCCGGGAAGTAGTACTCGGGTGTCCGGTTCCAGTGGTTATTGCCGGTGGTGAAAAAATGGAGTCGGACAAAGAGATTCTTCAAGTTGTAAGGGGGGCTATGGATGCTGGCGGCAAAGGCGTTTCTATAGGTCGTAATATATTCCAGCATGCTGATCCCACCAGGATGGTGGGGGCAATTAGCATGATAGTTCACGAGAATGCCTCAGTGGAAGAAGCCTCAGCTTTTCTCAACAGTAATCTTTTGGCATCTGAGAGGAGAGAATCAACGGGATGAAAGTAGCTTGGGTAAAGGTGGATCCCTGGAACAAGTCGCTGGTGACAACTGCTCTCGAGGGAGGAGCCGCAGCCGTGATGGTTCCGGAGGGATACCATGACAAAGTAAAGGAACTGGGACGCATAGCCACAATTGCCCCTGATGGTGATCTAAAGCTCGACCAGGAAGTTATATTCTATGAAGTCAAGAGTCAGAATGATGAAAAGGAGATCCTCAGGCTGGCCAATAGTGCCACGGTAGTGGTGCGCACTAGAGACTGGACCATAATACCCCTTGAGAATCTAGTGGCCCAGGCGGACAATATTTTTGCGGTGGTGACCAACAGTGAAGAAGCTAGAAGTGCTCTCTCTGTTTTAGAACGAGGGGTGGCCGGAATATTGATTGAGACTCTCGATCCTTTAGAACTGAAAAAAACGCTAGCCCTGGTTCGCGAGCAAGGTGAGCAGATCCAGCTTAGCACTGGGCGAGTAATTACCGTGCGTCAGGCAGGTTTAGGAGATCGTGCCTGTGTGGATACCTGCACCCAAATGGATCAAGGTCAGGGCATGCTTGTGGGCAACAGTAGTAGTGGACTCTTTCTCATCCACGCTGAAAGTGTGGAAAATCCCTATGTGGCTCCACGCCCCTTCAGGGTGAATGCAGGGCCGGTTCATGCCTACATCAGGGTGCCCGGCGGCAAGACCCGCTACCTTTCGGAATTGATAGCTGGGGATCCAGTTTTGTGCGTGGATTACCATGGACGGGCCCATGAAGTTATAGTGGGGCGTATGAAAATAGAACGCCGCCCCCTGTTACTGGTCACAGCGGAGACCGAGACAGGAGAAATCTCCACCTTGGTACAGAATGCCGAAACTATTAGGCTAACAGCACCGGACGGCGAGCCCCGTTCTGTGGTTTCTTTGGAGAGGGGTAGCGAGGTGCTCGTGGCTCTCGAGTCCGCCGGACGTCACTTTGGTCATAAAGTAGAGGAGACCATTTGGGAAAAATGAATGAGATCAAGAATGATAGGTCCGATCTACAGCGATTGCGACAGGAGATAGATGATTTGGACAATCAAATTCTCCAGTTGCTTAACCAACGTATGCTCTTGGTTGAGGAGATTGCTGCGCTCAAAAACAAGGCGGGTAGGGATGCCATGGACCTAGACAGGGAACAAGCAATATTTCGGAGGCTGGCAAGCCAGAACGAAGGTCCCCTGGCGTGGGGTGCAGTAAAGAAAATTTTTGGCGAAATCCTTGCTGCTTCTCGGGATATTCAATCACACCTGGTGATTGGCCAGGGTGAATCTCCTTCGAGGAAAAAAAATTGACCCGAATCTGCGTATCAGTGATGGTGGAAGAGGCTGATCGAGTGCTCGAAATGATGAACAGGGCGCGAGATGAGGGTGCTGATTTACTGGAGTGGCGCTTGGATGTTACCCGGCAACCCGAGGTAGAAACCGTTTTGCCGCAATCTCCTTTGCCGGTAATTGCCACGGTGCGCACAGTAGAGCAAGGAGGTAATTTTTCAGGCACTTCACAGGAGCAACTTAGACTCTTAATTCGGGCTGCGACCAGTGGAAGCTCATACGTAGACTGGGAATTCCGTCCAGGAGAACCTTTGCCTGAGGAGCTCTCAGGTATAAGGGAGCGGGTGATCCTCAGTTACCATGATTTTGCTCAAACCCCACCGGACAGGGAACTCGAATCATTGTTCGACCAAATGGCTGCCTTAAATACTGGAGTAATTAAGGTGGTCACTCTGGCTAAGGGTATGGAGGATAACATCTCATTGTTGAACCTCATTAGAATGGGTAGAAATCGGGGAATAGAGGTGGTCTCCTTCTGTCTTGGTTCCCTGGGTCGAATTAGTAGGTTGGCTTGCCTTTTGATGGG
>JAJDNT010000245.1 GCA_022340515.1 Deltaproteobacteria bacterium | reverse complement strand
CTACAAGGATGACCCTGAAGGTACTGATGCAATAACGGATCGGGGCTATGAAATAAAACTATTCGCCGCAAATGCAGAATTCAGCATGTACACCATTGGTTTGGATGGCGGCTATAATGTGGCCCTGGATCCTGGCAAGCTCTTCTTCAAATGGGATGCCATGTATCAGGGTGGAAAGATCAAAAATGCCTCATTTACCACCACCGGCCCAGGTGCTAATCAAACTGCCGCTGCTGGTGTGGGTGGTCGTGCCGATGATGATTTTGACATGAAGGCCTATTTTCTCCATCTGGATGCTGGCTTCACCTGGGACAAGTCAACCCTGACCTACACCTTCTGGTATGCCTCGGGAGACGATGACCCCGAAGATGGCGACTTTGAAGGATATGTGGCCGTGGATGTGGACAGTTTTGACAACCATGTCCTCTTCGAATCCCTTTGCGACGATAATGTTTTCACCGAGAGACACTACTTACTGGACAAGGGTTTCATCATGAACAGGGTGCGGTTCGACTACCAAGCGACGGACAAATTGAAGGCCGGTGTGGCAGCCATGTACATGATGACCGCCGAGGACATTGAATACCTCGACAATAATGGAGATTCGCAAAAAAATGATAAGATCGGCTTCGAACTCGACGCTGATATGAGTTACACTCTCTTCCAGGGACTCACCTTTAACCTGGCGGCAGGGTATCTTTTTGCCGATGATGCCATGGATTACTTCGAGGAAGATGCCGATGGCAATTCGGACGAGAACATCTTCCGTCTGATGTCGAGCATTCGCTACAAATTCTAGGATTGTAGACCCTGCGCGGTTGTGCTAGGCTAGGTGGCCGGGAAAAATTCCCGGCCACTTTCTTCTCAGAGTAACACCTTCCTTCTGGAGGTTGGTCGGATGTTTTCAACTCGCTTCAGAACCTTTTTAATTTTAGTGGCCTTGACCCTTGTCCTCCCTTTGCCAGCCCAGGCCGCTGTAATGGATGAGGTGGTCAGGGATTTTAAACCTATATCTGGCTATGTGATCATGGAGGCAGAGGGCGAATATCTCATCGATTTGGATGGTAGTAAAGGTATTGCAACAGGAGATCTCTTTAGCGTAATCAAGCCGGGAGAGAAGATCACCCACCCGGTGACGGGAAAAGTTCTTGGCACCCTGGAAGAGGTAAAGGGGATTCTCAAGGTTACCCGTTTGCAGTCAGGATATTCTTTTGCCAGGCTGTTGGGCAAGTCCTCTGAAATCAAGCGGGGAGACCCTATCCGGCGGTATGCGAACATGTCTGCCATATTGTGGGACTACACCGGCAAGGGTGAGACTTTTTTCTCTCAATTGCGGGATCAACTGTCGGATCTCAAATGGGAGGACTACCAAGTTTCTCAGAAAAGCAGACCGGAAAAGCCCAGAGCTTTGAAGGATGGCGGGCCCAACTTGATTTTCATTCTGACGACTAGAGGTCTTGAGGTGAGAGATTCGGAATTTCAGATTGTTCACTCCTACGGTCCTCCCGAGTCTTTAGTTTCTGCTGCTCCAATTGCGGCTCTCTCCCCCTCGACCAAAAAAACTCCCGTGGGACCGAGGCCGGAAGAGGGAATAACTTACGAGCCCACCTATCAGGGTTACCAGACTCTAGCGGAACTATCTACGGTGACCTTGATGGCTGACTTTGTAAAGGATGGCAGTGACCTCCTTATGGCGGCCACAGATGGGTCCGAGGTAAAGGTCTATAAAGTGGGGCCGGAGTTGTCCCTCAGAACCAGCGGCCGTCCCAAGGGAATGGGTGACACTTTCGCGGTTAAATGGTGGCGACCTGCCCCCACCGCCCCCCTTTACCTTGTGGTAAATACAATTACCGATGACCAGGTAGAAGCAACCGTCTTCAGGGTTGAGGGGAAAGAGCTGCTTCCGGTGGAGGAGTGGATTTCCTTTTTTCTGGGAACCTTTGATCGGGATGGCGACGGGGTTCCCGAAACCCTGTTGCGGCAGTCCTTTGACCGGGATATCTTCTGGGGCAATCAAATAAGAGAAGTGCGGTTGGAGGAGGGTAAACTCAAGTATTCACGGCCGAAATTCAAGCTTCCCAGAAAGTTCACCGTTCTGGGAAGCACATTCGCTGACCTCACCGGTGATGGCAAGGCTGAAACAATATTTGTGCGGGACAAAGCTCTCTATATTTTTGCCGGGAAGAAAGAGCTCTATAAGTCTTCCGCTGAGGTGGGAGGAAGCCTGGCAGTGGCTACCTATGAACTGGACCCGGGCGCAAGTTTTACTTCGGTAATAACAGCTATTCTAGAAATATCCCCTGTAGCTGTGGATGTCGATGGCGACGGACAACTCGAGGTGTTGGCCGTGACCACCGACAGGGGCATGCTAAAAACTCCACGATTGAGTCTTTTCAAAAGCTGGCTTACAGTAGTGAAGTACAAAGAAGGGAAGTTCATTAGAGGTAAGCTCGGCGAGATGCTGGAAATTCCGACACAGGGGTTGGGTGCTGACGGGGGACGAGTATTGCTGGTGGCCTCGCGACCTGGATCACTGTTCGGCAAGGAGGCCAGTAGCCGCATACTCGCCTATCCCCTGGTGCATTGAATTACTTCATTTCTGTAGGTCCGAAGAATTAGTCGCTGTTACATATTATGCAAAAAGGTTTAATGAGGACATCATAATCGGGCCCGTAAACATCCGATATCCGAATCTTTGCATCGGAGGTGGGTTTACAGGGCACTTCCCACTCGTAGGATGCGAACGGTTCATCCATCTTCATGTTTTTGACGATCTCTATCCATTTCTTGCCGTTATCTCTGGAATATTCGATTTTCACATATTTTATTGAATTGGACGTCTGCCATGATAGTGTTTGTTTGCTCCCGGCGAGAAACTTCTCTCCTCCTTGGGGATCAGTAATAGTTATCTTCCTCAAATCCCAGTCACGATCGCGAAAACCGAAAGTGCTACTAAGGAGTGCGAGGTTCAGCACTAGAATAGCAGTTAGGAATATTGTGAGATAAAGTAAGTATCTTCGCATCTTGTCTTTTCCCCTGATACATCAGTCCTCCAATCTCTTCAACAACCAGGCCATGTTGACACCCAGATCCTTCATAGTCTTGATGCCCTCCTCGTCCTTTTCAACCTCCCCCGGATCAGCGCCGTAGGCTAAATTCCAATAGGTCGAGCCCGGAACGATCATCTGATTAATGAGGAAAAAATAGTTTATTGCTGAAAATGCCGGAACAGCCCCTGCTCTGCGAGCGGCTATAACTGCAGCCCCTACCTTGCGCTTAAAAAGATCTTCATTCATTCTTGCCACGAACCCGGCGCGGTCGATGAGGGCTTTGGCTTCCGTGGAAATGTTACTGAAGTAGGTAGGGGAGCCAATAATGATCCCGTCCACCTCAATCATTTTCTCGAGGCAATCATTGAGTATGTCACCCTCTTTGCCACCGTGGCATTTTGAATCTTTTTTTTCCCTGCACTTGTAACAGGCAATGCAGCCCCTGATTTTTTTCTTGCCCACCTGGACCAACTCAGTTGCAATTCCTTCCCTTTCCAATTCCTTGAGCACTACGTTGATCATTGCAGCGGTATTACCATTCTTTCTGGGACTACAGTTGAAAGCCACCACTCGCATTCTTCTACCTCCTTCACATAGATTTCATACATCTCCCCAAGCGGACGGTTAAGGTGGGAGTGCAAATCCGGACGGCGCATAAGCTTAAAGGCCCACGGCGCAAGGCCCAAGGTAAAAGCCTAGATGGCAGTAGGCAGCAGTCAGAATCCAGTTGGAAATCTGTAAATTGGCCATCCCAAATCCGCAATCCCTGTAAAGTGCCCCATGCTTTTCTAGCGACGGACAACGGACCCCTGACTACTGACAAAGTGCGAAGCGCTCTGCGACTAACTTCCCATTATTCTCTTGACCGATGGGTAAAGATCCATGTCGGTGTGGGGCAGGAAAAGAGCGGCTACGAACTCATGGTAAAAATTCGGATCAACTGAGAGTTCCAAATAGGTCATCTGCCGTGCCAGGTTATTGGCTCGCGCCAGAGCATGTCTGGAAAGCAATGCCATCCGAGCCCCGGTGAGTGAGCTGTTACCGATATATTGAATTCTCTCAGGTGGAATATCGGGCAGAAGGCCGATAAAGGTAGCCTTTTCCACATCTAAATAGTTGCCGAAGCCTCCTGCCACTAAGATCCTGTCCAAGTCTTTAAATGACATACCGACACTGTTTAGGAGTAGCCGCATGGCCGCGAGAATGGCGCCCTTGGATTTAATAAGATTGCTAATATCGCTCTCAGTTATTACTACTCTTTTTCCTGTTTCCGTCTCATCTCCATGGGCCAGGACAAATTCCATGTCCCCTTCATTTTTTCGGACTCTAGGATTGTCAGAGTCTCTGGGAAATTTGCCGCTAGCATCGATGATCCGGTTGCGAAAGAGCTCAGCAATGGCGTCAATCAAACCGGAACCGCAGATTCCTCTTGCCTTGGCCCCACCGATGGTGCTCAAATGCACCTTTTCTCCCTCTATTCCCACTTTCTGAATGGCACCTCTTGTAGCACGCATGCCGCATTTGGTGCCACTGCCTTCGAAAGCCGGCCCAGCGGAAGCAGAGCAGCAAACGAGCCATTCATTGTTGCCAATGACAATCTCGCCATTGGTGCCGATGTCTATTAGGGCCGAAATCTGCGGACTATTACTTATGCCAGAGGCCAAAACCCCAGCAGTGATGTCGCCACCAACATAAGAACTTACCCCTGGCATACAGCTAACTCTGGCGTTGGGGTGTAGATGAAGATTCAGTTCGGCAGCGGATGTTGCAGGGAGAAAGTTGGCCGTGGGTATATAAGGTTCCAAACGAATGGTACAAGGCTCTAAACCCAAAAAAAGATGGGTCATAGTAGTGTTACCTGCGGCGGTAAGAGCGGTGATGTTACTGGCCTCCACCCCCTGTTTTTCTAACAGAGTATCTATGATAGCATTGACCGGCTCAACCACAGCTGTATGGATGGCTGACAAGCCACCACGACTGCAGACATAGATCATTCGTGAGATTACGTCTTCTCCGTACCTGGCCTGCTGGTTGTGGCTAGCCTCGACTCCTAAAATGGCGCCGCTGCGCAGGTCCACCAACTGAGCGACAATGGTAGTGGTGCCGATATCGCAGGCAATGCCGTAATTCTCTGCGCAGGTGTCGCCCGGCTCAAGGGAGAGAATTTCGATACAGTGCTCATCAAGAGGGTAAATAGTTGCGGTGACTTGCCATTCATTTTCACGGAGCATGGTAGCCATACTTCGGAGTGAAGGCAAAGAAATCTCGAGAGTAGGGGCCTGGATTTTTTTACGGATTTCCCTATAAACCCGATCAAGGTCAGCAAGGTTATCGGTAAGAGAGGGTTTTGGCAGAGACAGATGAATTTTTTGAGTCACAGGCATGTATAGAAGGGAAGGGATATCAAGAGAGTCCTTTACTTCGAGATCCTGGGGTGCTTGGTAGCAGACCATAGATTCGGTAGTGAGGATCTGCTCCTCTTCCAAACGAGCTTCGGGCGGTACCCAGACCTCTAAATCGTCTCTGATCTCGGTCTGACAAGCAAGGACAAAAGCTTCATTAATCTCCTCCCGGCTCAAGAATCTTATGCTGTGACTCGTAGGTTTTGCCTCACCAGCGATAATTTGCACCTTGCATTTTCCGCAGACGCCCTCGCCGCCGCAAAGGCTGTTAATATAAATGCCAGATTCAGCTGCCGCCTCGAGGATGTTAGATTCTCGCTCCACCTCTATCTTGGCGCCCACCGGTTGAAATACCACCTTGTGCTTGGTCATCTTTTGCTCCGTTGGGGTCAGCCCTTGAATTGGAGGTCACGCGTGCAATTTCGAGGGCTACCCTCATTCTCAGCTGCTGATTTTCCTGTCCACTTGTATGTCATAGGTTTTAAGTCGTTTCCACAAGGTCACCCTGCTGATACCGAGAATTTCGGCCGCCTTAGATTGGTTGCCCCCTGTGGCTTCTAAGGCCTCCAATAGCCGCTTTCTCTCCTCATCTTCGGTTTGCCGTTTCGCCGCCCGACCCTTTTGGGCCATCCTGGGCTGCTTTCCAGTAACTCTATTAGGGAGATGGTTTGGCATAATCTCGCCTTGGTGGCAAAGCACAAAGGAATATTCAATGACATTTATTAATTCACGGACATTACCGGGCCAGTCATAGTGGAAAAGCAGATCTAATGCCTCCTTACTCATCCCGGTGATAGGTTTGTCAGTCTTGAGGCGGATTCTGTTGATGAAGGTTTCTACCAGCAAAGGAATGTCTTCCCGCCGCTCCCGCACGGGCGGAAGGTAAATTGGGATCACTCCTATACGATAATAAAGATCTTCGCGAAAACTACCCTCTTCCATTAGTTTATGCAGATCTTTGTTAGTAGCGGCTAAAATACGGACATCTATTGCAATGGGGCGGTGATCCCCAACCTTTTCAATCTCCTTTTCCTGGAGAACTCTCAAGAGCTTGACCTGGGTGGAAAGGGGAAGATCGCCAATTTCATCTAGGAAGATATCGCCCCCGTTGGCTGCCTCGAACCGTCCAACCCGGCTGCGATCCGCGCCGGTAAAGGCACCTTTTACATGGCCGAACAGCTCACTTTCAAGAAGAGACTCACTCAGGGCGGCACAGTTTACCTTTATAAAAGGAGCCCCGCCACGGGGCCCAAGCTTATGAATAGCGGCAGCCACTAATTCCTTGCCGGTACCGCTCTCTCCGTAGATGACCACTGGAGCCGCTGATTGGGCCGCACTCGAGATTAAATCAAAAACCTGGCGCATGACCGATGACTTTCCAAGAATTCCATGGAAGCCGTCCTCGCCGCTCAATTCTCGCCGTAGCCGGCAAATGACCCGTTCTTTGCTTACCACTTCAGTGAGGTCGGTCAGGGTCTCCACGCCGCCAATCACCCTGCCATCGCTGTCTTTCAAAATTGCTGCATTCTTGTTCACATGGAGAGGTTTACCATCCTTCTTCCGCAGCATGCACTTACGGCGACTCACATGACCTTCCTTGAACAGAGCGCAGTACTTGTCATGCCCCTCAGCCCGGGTTCCAAAGCAAGCGTCGCAATCTAAAATGGAACAAGACTGCCCCACAAGCTCATCTTTACTGTAACCGGTAATTATCTCCATGGCTTTGTTGATGGAGATAATTACTCCTTCCGGATCCACTACCATCAACCCATCCATCATGGTGTCGATGACTGTCTCCCAGTAGTTGCTGTACTCTTCATCTAGCATGCTAAACCTTTACTGCCGTCCGTTCTTATCTCTTCACCACAGCTGTTCATTTCCGTTTCAAAGTTAACAGCTGTTAAGTCTAAACCATTTACAGTTAACAATCAACAAATAGCAGAAGAATGATTTTTATCATGTAATATTAAATAGATGGTGAAATAATCCAGAACTCAGATGATTGGCATCTATCTTGCGCTAAGGAAATCCGACAATCATTTGTGTCGATTCCAGATTCGGAGCACAGGGTGGAGGAAAAAGCCAAAGTTGATAGGATCTTGGATGTTCGCGGATGGAGCTGCCCATGGAGCATACTGAAAGCAGAGAGTTTCCTTAGACTCATGGAGCCGGGGAAGGTGCTCGAAGTGCTCGCTAGTGATCCGCAAATCATTAAGGATCTCCCCAGTGTTTTGAAGCAGAGAGATGATCTACTCATAGGGGTAGAACAGCAAAAAAGTGTTTACCGGATTTATCTGCGCCGGGGTGAGCAAAGGCCCTAAGGCGTAAAACAAAGATGAAAGTGAGAAAAACACAGCTAAGGAGGAAAGTCATGGCAGAAATGGATCTTAGTACAATTAATCCGGCAACTGTTGTGGATGCAAGGG
This sequence comes from Deltaproteobacteria bacterium, assembly GCA_022340515.1. Classification (GTDB taxonomy): domain Bacteria; phylum Desulfobacterota; class Syntrophobacteria; order BM002; family BM002; genus BM002. The sequence continues at coordinate 623 of JAJDNT010000245.1, read as the reverse complement.
GGAGCGCCTGCCCTGGGCCTTTACTAGAGGCCAAAAAGGGCATTGGCAAAGTCAAGATCGGTGAAACCCTGGAAATCCTGTCCAACGATCCGGGAACGAGAAACGACATCCCTATCTGGGCCAAAAAGGTAGGGCACGAGTACCTTGGTCACGTTGAAGCGGATGGCTACGACCGACTCTTTGTCGTCCGAAACAAGTAAGGGGGGCGCCATGGCAGTCCAGGACAATCAGCAGAAAATACTGATCCTGGCAACAGAGACCTGTGCCTATCCCGGTGCTAATGCGGTGGGGCAGGCTCACATGAGTTACCCCACCAATACTTACATTCTCCGGGTTCGAGCCCCTGTGCTCTTCCCAGAAAAGTTCTATCTGGACTGTTTTGCCAAGGGGATAGGCGGCATCATCATCATGTCCTGCGGGGAGGAGTGCCCCTATGAGGGCGCCTACCATGATCTAGCGGCTAGGATTGACAGAGTGTATAAGATGATGAAAGAGCGGCAACTCGATATAAGGAGACTTCGCCTCACCGCAATCTGCACCGTATGCACTAGGGCTTTTGTGAAAGAAGTCAACAATATGAACGAGGTTTTGGCGGAACTAGGACCTCCAGGCTCTGAGAAGGC
>JAJDNT010000241.1 GCA_022340515.1 Deltaproteobacteria bacterium | reverse complement strand
GCCTTCTCCCCGAAGATTGCCCTGAGTAACTTCTCTTCCGGGGTGAGTTGGGTCTCACCTTTAGGAGTCACCTTCCCCACTAGTATGTCGCCAGTATTGACTGTGGCACCAACCCGGATGATCCCACTCTCATCAAGGTTGCGTAAGGCTTCCTCCCCTATATTGGGGATGTCGCGGGTGATTTCTTCCTTACCTAACTTGGTGTCCCGTGCTACCAACTCAAACTCTTCAATGTGGACGGAAGTGAAGATGTCCTCTTTAACCACCCTCTCGCTAACCAGAATTGAATCCTCGAAGTTGTAACCACCCCAACTCATGAAAGCCACGGTTACGTTTCTTCCCAAAGCCAGTTCACCCGTCTCGGTGGCCGGACCATCCGCAATAATCTGACCCTTTTTCACCTTTTGCCCTGGGCGCACAATGGGTTTTTGATTGAAACAGGTATTCTGGTTGGAGCGTTGGAACTTAGTTATCTTATAGATATCCACTGCAGAGGCTAGTGACTGCTCCTCGCCATTATCCTGAGAGGCTCGGACAACAACCCGGGATGCGTCAACATCTTCCACTATTCCATCACGTCTCGCAATGATAGTAACGCCTGAATCTTTGGCCACCACTCTCTCGATACCGGTTCCCACTAGCGGAGCCTTACATCGCAGCAGGGGCACAGCCTGCCTCTGCATGTTGGAGCCCATCAATGCCCTGTTGGCATCATCGTTTTCCAGAAATGGAATAAGAGACGCCGCCACGCTCACCAACTGGTTGGGACTAACGTCCATGAACTCAACTTCACTAGGCGGCACCATGACAAATTCGCCCTCCAGCCGACAGGAAACCAGATCTCGGACGAATTTATGCTTCCTGTCCAGAGGGGCATTGGCCTGGGCAAAGGCATGCTCTTTTTCATCCATGGCACTCAGGTATGCCACTTTGCTCGATACCTTGCCATCTGCTACCTCCCGATAGGGTGTCTCGATAAAGCCGAACTCGTTTACCCGGGCATAGGTGCTCAAAGATACAATTAGCCCAATGTTGGGGCCTTCCGGGGTCTCAATGGGACATATTCGCCCATAATGAGTGGGATGCACGTCACGCACCTCGAAACCGGCACGCTCTCGGGTGAGTCCTCCGGGACCGAGGGCGCTAAGCCTCCTCTTGTGAGTGATCTCGCTTAGTGGATTGGTCTGGTCCATGAATTGGCTCAGCTGGCTGGTACCGAAAAACTCCTTGACTACCGCTGATACCGGCTTGGCATTGATTAGATCGTGGGGCATGAGAGTCTCGATTTCTTGGAGACTCATTCGCTCTTTGATTGCCCTTTCCATTCGGACCAAGCCAATGCGATACTGGTTCTCCAACAGTTCACCAACTGCACGAACTCGCCGGTTACCTAGATTGTCAATGTCATCCACCGCTCCCTGGGTATCTTTGATTTTTATTAGCTTTTTCACAGCCCGCAGGATGTCCTCTTTCGTCAGGGTCCGGTGGCTGAGTGGCAACTCTTCGGTTCCCAGTTGTTGATTGAGCTTCAAGCGCCCAACTTCTGACAAGTCGTATTGCTCGGGGCTGAAGAAAAGATTATTGAAGAAATCGGCCGCCACCTCAGGGGTGGGAGGATTGCTCGGCCGCAATTTGCGGTAGATCTCGAGAATCGCCGCTTCCGAATCTTCGACCTTATCCATCAGAAGGGTGTTGCGGAAAGAAGGACTCACTTCGGCGCCTTCCATATGGAGCAAATCCAGATACTCAATGGAGTGAGCCCTCAAAGTGACCAAGTGCTCTTCAGTGATACTTTCGTTACACTGGATGAGCACTTCTCCGGTGGTCTCGTCCACCGCATCCCGCCCCACCACTCGTCCTACCAGATCTTCATCAGGAAATGGGATTTCGGTGATGGCCGACTCTTTGAGCTGCTGAATAAGCTTGATTCCGAGTTTTCTTCCCTTCTTGACCAAAACTTTACCGCTTTTGGGATCACTAATATCAAGAGGGGCGCGGGCCCCCAGCATGAAGTCTTCGTCCAGGGGTTTTGCCACTCCATCCTCTCTCAGGTAAACGCGCTCGGACTGGTAAAAGTAACCGAGTAACTCTTCGGGGCTGTAGCCCAATGCTCTAAGCAGTATGGTGACTGGAAATTTGCGCCGACGATCGATGCGGACGTAAAGAATATCTTTCGGATCGAACTCTAGATCAATCCAGGAACCACGCAAGGGGATGATCCTGGCAGAATAGAGCAGTTTGCCGGTTGAATGGGTCTTACCCTTGTCATGGTCGAAAAAGATACCTGGAGAGCGGTGCAACTGACTCACCACCACCCTTTCGGTGCCATTGATGATAAAGGTGCCGTTGTCTGTCATCAACGGTATAGTGCCGAAATAAATCTCCTGCTCTTTAATATCTCGGATGTGTTTGGCACCAGTGTCTTTATCAACGTCGTAAACAACCAGCCGTACCGTAATTTTTATCGGTGCCTCATAAGTCATTCCACGCTGCAGGCATTCTTCCACATCATATTTAATGCCCCCGATGGTGTAGCGGACAAAGTCGAGGGAGGCCGTTCCGCTAAAATCGCGGATAGGAAAGACCCCTTTGAAAACCCCTTGAAGTCCCTTATCGATCCTGTCGTCGGGATCCACTTCCTTTTGCAGAAAACGTTCATAGGACTCCCTCTGCATTTCTATGAGGTTGGGGATCTCTACTATTTTCATGATCTTGCCGAAATTCTTACGGACTCGGTAGTCATTGGCCAATGAGGTTGCCATATTTTTGTCCCTTTGGCGCCAGCTCCTTCACCTAGCTCTGTGGGTAGATGATCCACCCTCATGAAGTGACGGAGGGTTTGCCTCCGACCCCTGGACAAGCCGGGAGGCGGAAACTAGTGGTTAAAGTCTATATTTGCTTATTTGCCTTCTACTTTACCTCAACACTTGCCCCTGCTTCTTCCAGCTGCTTGACAATGTCGTCGGCTTCTTCTTTGGACACGCCTTCCTTTACATTGCCGGGCAAGGCGTCCACCAGGGCCTTGGCTTCCTTTAAGCCCAGACCGGTGATAGACCGCACTACTTTAATGACCTGGATCTTCTTGTCACCTACTCCGGTGATCACCACGTCAAATTCTGTTTTCTCTTCCTCAGCAGCTGCCTCAGCGCCAGCCGCTGGCATTCCTGCCGGCATAGCCATGGGCATTGCAGCCATGGGCGCAGCTGCGGAAACTCCCAGTTCCTCTTCCAGCTCTTTCACTAACTCGGCCAGCTCGAACACCGGCATGTTTTTAATGTATTCTTTAACATCGTCTTTGCTGATTTTCGCCTTTACCATTTTTTCACTCCTTCATCTATCTCTGTATCTTTTCGCACAGTCACGGTTAATTCAGGTCATGATGCTGATGTAGACTTCTGCTCGATGGCCTTGAGCACACCCAAAAGATTTCTGGGTACGGCAGCCAGTAACCCGACAAAATCCCTTGATACACCATTCATGACAGTAAGCAATCTGGATGGCAGCATTGACATTATTCCCAACAGCTGAGCCTGGAGTTCCTCCTTGGAAGGCAACTGGACCAGTCTTTTCAATTCTTCTTCCAGCATAAGCCTCCCAGCTAGTACCCCCGCCTTTACCTCCAGCTTTTGATTTTGCTTGGCATATTCCAGCAGCAATTTGGCCGGAGTTATCTCATCATCGTAGCTAAAGGCCACAGCGTTGGGCCCGATAAAATAGTCCGCCAGGGGTGATGCTTCAGTATCTTTGACAGCCAGGCGGATCAAGCTGTTTTTCACCACCCGATACTCCACCCCATCTTCTTTCAGTTTATGGCGCAACTCAGTAATTTCCATAACCTTTAAGCCACGGTAATCCGTGAGGATTGCTGCCCTAGACCGCTCCAACTTATCGCGGAGTTCGGCCACCATAGCTTCTTTTTCTTGTCGGTTCAAAGTTCTTCATCCCTCCTTTCCTCTGCCAGCGCCTCTTTAGATTTTATCTCTGACAAAGTCTTGGAAGGTGCCTGTCTCTCAGGGGCGGATTGCCTGTTCCAGTCTCGGTAGGCTGACCCAGTGTCAATTATCCCCATGCCAAACCCGAAATTTGGAGCAAAACCACTAAAGTGTTTGCTACGGTCCATCCGGAATTTCCGAATGGTAACTATCCAGCTTTCAGGCAGGCAAGGCACCTACTGTCTCTGACCAATCAAAGCGTCGCCGAGGCAGTCAGTTTTTATATTTTCCCGAACATCCGACCATCTGGCCTTGGATGCTCTATTTATTAGCTTTCAGCCATCAGCATTCAGCTTTCAGCCTCTCTTGACCGCTGAGAACTGAAAGCTGATCGCTGCCTTACGTTAGCAATACCTTCAGAGTACCAGGATCGATCTTTATCCCCGGTCCCATAGTCGTGGAGATGGCAATTGTGCGTATATAAGTGCCTTTGCTGGCTGCAGGTTTAAGGCGCACGATGGTATCCATAAATGTTGCAATATTTTCGAGAATCTTGTCCGCCCCAAAAGACACCCTACCAACAGGGGCGTGGACTATGCCGGATTTCTCCACACGAAAATCGATTTTGCCAGCTTTGATTTCCCTAATAACCTTGCCAAGGTCGAAGGTTACCGTACCCAATTTGGCATTGGGCATAAGCCCGCGGGGGCCCAAGATCTTTCCTATTTTACCCACAGCGCCCATCATGTCAGGAGTGGCCACGGTCTTATCAAAATCAAGCCATCCCCCTTGTATCTTGGTGATGAGTTCATCTCCACCAGCATAATCAGCGCCGGCTTCTAGTGCCTCCTTCTCTTTTTCTCCCTTGGCAAAGGCCAGCACTCTGACTGATTTTCCCGTACCATTGGGGAGCACTACCGTGCCCCGGACCATCTGGTCCGCCCGCCGTGGATCCACCCCGAGACGAACAGCCAAGTCAACGCTCTCATCGAAGCGGGCAAAAGCACATTCTAGAGCAAGCTTGACACCTTCGGAAAAATCATAGCGTTTGGCAAGATCAAATTCTTCTCTGGATTTCCTATACTTTTTTCCTCTCCTAGTCATACTGCCTCTCCAAACCTACTCGATTGTAATTCCCATGCTTCTGGCGGTTCCCTCGATGATTTTGACCGCAGCCTCCAGGTTCGAAGTATTAAGGTCTGGCATTTTAAGCCGAGCAATCTCCTCAACTTGTTTTCGCTTAACCTGACCTACTTTCTCGCGGTTGGGTTCGCTTGATCCTTTGGCAATTTTAGCCGCCTTCTTGAGTAGCACGGCCGCAGGAGGTGTTTTAGTCACGTAAGTAAAAGAACGATCAGCAAAAACAGTGATGACCACGGGTATGATCATTCCCTCCTGTCCCTGGGTTTGGGCATTGAAGGATTTACAGAATTCCATGATATTCACCCCGTGTTGTCCCAAAGCAGGGCCGATGGGGGGTGACGGGTTGGCTTGACCCGCAGGAACCTGCAACTTTATATTCGCTATAACCTTTTTAGCCATACTCACTATCTCCTATGAACCAGCAACGTAGAGTAGGTTATGGGATGCCTCTTGCCCATAGCCTATTACCCATGACCCATTACCTTTTGCAGGGTTAAATTTTGGTCACCTGGACGAAGTCCAGTTCCACGGGGGTGGAGCGGCCAAATATACTGACCAGAACGCGCACCTTGCCTTTTTCAGGTATTACCTCATCTACCACACCGTTAAAGTTGGAAAAGGGGCCATCAATGACTCGGACTTCATCACCCCGGTCAAATAGATATTTGGGCTTAGGTTTGAGCGCCCCCTCAGTCATCTGTTCGACTATCTTCTCAGCCTCTTCATCGCTCAGCGGGGTTGGTTTGTCTTTGCCGCCAATAAATCCGGTCACCTTCGGTGTATCTTTTACTATGTGCCAGGTTTCGTCGTTAAGTTCCATCCGCACTAAGATGTAGCCCGGATAGAATTTTCGGGCAGATGTTTTCCTCTCTCCCTTGACTAGCTCTACAACCTTTTCTGTAGGCACAAGGATCTTCTCAAAAAACTCCTCTTTTCCTAGAGTTTTGATCCTCTCCTCCAAGGCGTTTTTTACCTTCTGCTCGTATCCCGAGTAGGTATGGACGATAAACCATTGCATTGCCAGAAATTATCTCCCCTTAATTTTATTTATAAAGGCTAGCCGTTATCCTCAACTGGTGTTCACCCTGAGAAATCCCAGACCTGTATGCGATCCATTAACTGAGAAGCAGTCGCATAAGTTTGGACAGGCCAAGATCCACAAGCCCCAAAAATGCGGCTATCAAAAAAACAATGATCAAAACCACCGAGGTGGAGGCAATGGTATCTTTGCGCGTGGGCCAGGTAACTTTGGATAACTCAACCTTGACCTCGCGGAGGAACTGGTTAACTGTATTAACCACGCCCGAGGTTCTGTCTATTACACTTACTTTCGGCTCTGCCTTCCGCTTTTTCATCGGCTTACTATCAGCAACTGCCACAGCCTTTGGGCTGTCACTAGACGCTCTCGCGGGAGCCGCGGGTTTCTTTTTCTTCTTTTTCTTTGACTTTGCCATGGCCTTAAAAACAAATGGCAGGCCAGGAGGGATTCGAACCCCCAACATCCGGATTTGGAGTCCGGCGCTCTAGCCGTTCGAGCTACTGGCCTGCAGGAATAGTATTTTCAATTATGAACAATGCTCGCAAAATAATCTAATCCCAGCTGCATTCAGCCAAAAACTCCCAATTAACTTCAGTCCATGCAGCATCGAGCAAACTCACACTCACCTATTGGCACAAAGCCCTTGCTCTATTTGGTCTCGCGGTGCAAGGTATGATGTCCACAGTAACGGCAATATTTGCGGAACTCCAACTTGTCTGGAGTAGTCCTCTTGTTCTTTGTTGTCGTGTAATTTCTTCTCTTACACTCTGAACAGGCTAGATTTATGATAACGCGCATGCTATTTCCCAAAAAATTCAGGATCTGAGATGTGCGATGTGAGATGTAAGATTTGTAACCTGAGTCCTTCTATCCCAAATCCGCAATCCCAAATCCGAAATCTACTCCACAATATCACTGATCACACCAGCGCCCACCGTGCGACCTCCCTCACGAATGGCAAAGCGTAACTCCTTCTCCATCGCTATGGGAGTGATCAACTCTATGGTCATCGACACGTTGTCACCTGGCATCACCATCTCTAT
>JAJDNT010000228.1 GCA_022340515.1 Deltaproteobacteria bacterium | reverse complement strand
TATTTGTAAGAAAGAGTTATTTCAAGAAATGGGGTGGGAGGCTGGAGCAGAAGTCGAGGATGGTCTGACATGCCTGGTTGCATGAGTGCTTAAAGCTGTTACTACCAAAGCCTGGTTGCCATTTTAAGGTAAAAAGTTCGTCCGACACCACGAGCAATCCAACCAGCCGGACTTCTCTGTATGCTGCCACGTGAAACAAAGCGGACAACTCCATTTCCACAGCAAGCAGACCCTCTTTTCCATAGGCGCGGACCTTATGTACAGTTTCCCGCAAGAGGGCATCGGTGGTCCAGATCGGTCCTAGACAAACTGGAACCCCCTGCTGCTGGCAGTAGTCCTGAAGACGAGCTAGCAGGTCTGCATCGGGACTGAACTTCTCTGACCTCATGGGATAGTGCGTTGAGGTTCCTTCCTCGCTGCGGGCATAGTTTGGCAATAGCCAGTCACCAATCTTTACATCTGGTTGCATTGAGCCACACCAGCCAAAGACAATAATGACCCTGCTGCCGAGGGCGATCAATTTTTCGAGGACGAGAACGGCCTGGGGAGCACCGAGAACCGGACCAGCCAAGGTAAAAGAACAGCCGCTGTAAGTAATCTCTTGCAATCGGGCATTATATAATGTTCGCACGCTGGTGACAATAGGGGTTGCCAGACGGCAAAATCTCTGTCGATCTGCTTCGGTGCAAGCCAGAATTGCCACCGGTTCGCAGGCCTCTTCCCTGGAACCCTTGCGGGATTCGATTAACACTGAGTCATCATCGACTGTCATGATCTGTAACCTAAGAAATGTTGAACAAATGGAGTTTTATTTACCCCAAAGAACACGAAGGGCACAAAGGTTTTGGTAAGTTTAGATTTTCCCTTTGTGACCTTTGTGGTTCAGCACTATTATGATGGATGCCAGAAAAAGAAAAAACGGAACAGGCTACCGTCTGCTGGACGGCATCTCCATGTTCCGCTTAGGGTAAGGACTCTTGAATCTTCGCCAGAATTTTTGCAGCTAGCTCTTAAGTCAAAGCTGACAAGGTCATAAAACCGCTTACTTGACCATTGTTTTGAGCTTGCTCCCGGCCTTGAACTTGACTACCTTGGTAGCCTTGATCTTGATCTTTTTGCCGGTTTGGGGATTTCTTCCCTCACGAGCAGCCCGCTTGGCAACACTAAAGGTGCCAAAGCCCACGAGGGTGACCTTGTCCCCTTTCTTCAGGGCACCGCTTACTCCCTTCAGAAAGCCGGTCAAAGCCTTTTCTGCAGCAGCCTTGGTAATGTTAGCACTGCTTGCCATTTGCGCAACGAGATCTGCCTTGGTCATAGAATCCTCCTCTTTTGTTCAATAAGTCTTTGGAAGTCCCATCCCCCATGCCCGATAAACCCGCTTCTGTTGCGGCTAGACAGAGGAATCCTCCGTAGAACTGCATGAATAGGGGCATTATACATAAGTTGATTTCAAAGGCAAGAAAATATTTAAAAAAAATGAATGTCCAATGAAAAAAACTTATACAAAGTCTTGGTATGGCCTCCACAAATGACAAGTAGGACCATATATATGGGTTTAGAAATGCTAAACTGTACTGATATTGTGGTTAACCCTCCATGGCCCACTTGATGGTCATCTCGATACCGTTTCTTTCGAAAAAGATCTTGAGGATTCGAGCAGTAGCACCCCAGATCCGGTAGTTCTCATAAGAGATGAAGTAAGCCTCGAAAGGTTGGTCACCTGCATGGTAGGTCCGTCGGGACCAATGGTTACTATTTGCAAGAAAATGTAGCGGGACGGTCAAAATCTCCGCCACCTCTCTGCCATTGGGCTGAAAATCATAAGGATAAGGAATGAGACCTACAAAGGTATGCACTTGGAAGGCTGTGGTTACTGTGGCAATGGGATCCAGCGCTCCTAGGATTTCCACATCTTCTGGTTTTAGACCGATTTCTTCCTGGGCCTCTCTCAGGGCAGTGGCCAGGAGGTTCTCATCTTGGGAATCTTGCACTCCACCCGGAAAAGAAATCTGGCCTTTGTGGACTTTTACCGTCTGAGTCCTTTTTGTAAAGAGCACGTGCAACTCGTTGTCTTTAAAGAGCAAGGGGAAAAGTACTGCGGCAACCGTCAGGCTTCTTGAAACTGCAGATGCTTGGGGATCAGTAACCAAGTTGTTGCGTATTCTCTCCAACTTCATGGCTATGGGATTGTAAACCATAAGAACGGAGCTCGCAACAACGAAGCGCATCGAGCATAGCGCATAGCGTTGAGATTGGAGTAATGGAGCCCTGGAATGACGGCTTTGCAAACAACTGAGAGATTAAAACCATAAAGGTCACCAAGGATACAAAGAAAGCTGCGCGTCAGTGGTCGGTAGTCTGTTGTCCGTTGCAAAAAACACCAAGTGTAAGTCTTCCACCACGGACCACTGCCATCCTCTTTGTGTGCTTTGTGGAGAAGAAACATGCTGAAATGGATAGAGGGCTGCTTAGTCGGAGTTGATTTCCAGCATTACCTTCTGGTTGCCACCGTTGTTTTTGGCGAGGTAAAGTGCCTGGTCGGCTTCCCTGATCATATTATCCAGGTCTTGTTCCACATTTTTGCTGGAGTTTTTCATCTTGGCTATGCCGATGCTCAGGCTTGTGGGAATGAGGTTTTTTTCGTTGTATTCCTTACAAAATCTCTCTGCCACCATTAAAGCTTGTTTAGGGTTGGCGTGGAGTACAGTGACAGCGAACTCGTCACCGCCATAGCGATAGCCCGAGTCTACATTGTTGCGAATGTTGCGTAATATTATCTGAGCTAGCTCTTTTAGGAGCCTGTCTCCCTGTTGATGACCGTATTTGTCGTTATAAATCTTGAAATTGTCAATATCGATTAACAGTAAGTAAAGTTCGTAATGTTGTCGGGAGGCACGCACAGCCTCATTTCTCAAGTTTTCATCCAGGTATCTACGATTGTATAATCCCGTGAGGGCGTCACAGGTTGAAAGCCGTCTCAGCTCAGCTCTCATGTTTCGTTCACGGACGATCCGTTTTATCTTAGCCTCGAACTCGTTGATATTGATCGGCTTAGAGATAAAGTCACTTGCTCCCAAGGCTATGATGTCGGTGTAGTTGTATTCTGTTTGGAACCCGGTGATGGCAATTACGTCGGTATCGGTGTAGTCAGCGGCAATCCTCTTGATCAAACCTATACCGTTCAGGCGGGGCATATTGATATCAGTAATCACTATATCAAACTGCTCTTCCTCCATTTTCGCCAGCGCATCCATACCGTCCATTGCTGTTGCACTGGTAAGGCCCATGTCACTGATCAATTCGTGGAGCAAGTCCCGCAAATCCTGATCGTCATCCACGGAGAGCACAGATTGTCGAGCTCGATTTTCTCTATTCATATGTCCAAATCGTTAAGATCGTTTAGTTGACTTTCTTGCTTTTTCCTCTCATTTCGAAAACTTATGGTGCTTAGTGCTTAGTCCCTGGTGCCTAGTTGAAACGGCTGCCTGCTGTAAGCTGTCCGCTGCTAGCTTTATTTCCATATGCTTTATGCGTCCCTAACAACGGACCACGGACAACGGACTACTGACATGCAGCTAGCTACTCAGAGTCACCTCCTTTAGGGGAAGATTTTTCGCTTACACCTGGACCTACATCTGGAGACCGGTCCCAGGGAGAGAGAAATTCAAAGATTTGCCGGTAAGGGGGCAAGGGCTCCTTCTTGAAGTCTTCTTCAGCATCTTTTGTCCTCATGATGGCTTCCACTTCAGCCGTACTTTTTCTCTCCATATCCACTATTCGCGGAGTGATCAGTATAACCAACTCGACCTTGTCAATATTTCGACCCCGCTGTCCAAACAATAGACCCAAAAGGGGAATATCTCCCAAACACGGTACTTCGCTCCTTGTTCTGGTTATGTTGTCCTGGATGAGACCACCAATCAAAACCGTATCTCCGCTTCTGGCTAACATCCAGGTTTCGACAAAGGCAGTCCTGGTTACCGGGATATTCTGCTCTATCTCGGCTGAGGTGACGCTTGGTTTCACATTAAGCAACACATTATCGTCATCATCGATGTAGGGTACTATTTCCAGGACGATACCCGTGTCGATGAACTCTATGGTCTCGGTCGTCACCCCCAGATTGGTGGTGGCTACTGGGTAGCCCTGTTGGCCGCCCACTTGCACTTTGGCGGGTTGGCCGTGGATGGCAAGAACCTTGGGGGTGGAGAGGGTGTTGACCTTGGTCTTTTCTTGCAGGGCATCGATGGCAGCTGCAAACTGACGAGAACTGGAGCCAGTCAGGACGTTGAAAAAAAGACCCGAGCCCGTTTCCGGCACCGGAGAGACATCCTCCCCTTGGGGCAGCACCGCGCGACTGAAACTCGACGTGCCCACCCTGGCATCTCCCAAGATAGCAGACCATTCAACCCCAAGAGACATGTCATCAGTAAGGTTTATTTCTAAGATCTTGGCCTCGATCATCACCTGCTTGGGCGGAGTATCCCAATGAGCAATTATCGTCTCTATCTTCTTAATAGTTTCGGGGGTGTCTTCTAAGAAAATGGTCTTGGAGGGTTCATGAAATTTGATTGTCCGTATGCCAGGAAAGGTGCTGAGAATGTCCTTAACCTTATCCATATCAGCGTATTTGAGCTTGAAAATCCTGGTCTGCAACCTGTCGATTTCCGGGTCTTGAGCTAGCTTGGGTTTGTAGATGTAATAGACATCGCCGTATTTGTGATAGCTGAATCCTCCCGCCAAGGTGATGGCGTGGAGAGCTTTTTCTAGGGTTACCTGGTAGAGGTGAATGGAGATTTTTCCCGTGACCTCTTTGGCCGTTGCAATGTTGACCTCCTGTTCCATAGCGAGGGCGGAAAGAGCGTCCCTGATGTCTGTGTCGATCAGACTGAGGTTGAGCAGTCTCTTGGAAGGATTGTGCTCATACTGGTAGGGGCTTTCCTTTGTTTGAGACAAGGCCGGGCCTACGACCAGGATCATCATTAGACAGCATAGTAATATTGTTCTCTTAATCATTTTTCGCCAACTCTAGTCTGAAAGTACTGTTGCCTGATTTTAAGAAAACCTCTTTTTCCTCGATTCTAACAACTTGATATCCGTCAATGCTTTCACCCAGACGGAGGAGTTTGCCGTTAATGATTGCCACAGGATTCCCCCCACCGAGAATTACTCCTTTGAGTTCAAGGGAGGGCGCCTTGCTAACCCGGGGTTGCCCTTTCATGATGATCCTGTGCTCCGCTTTTTTCAAAGGCCTCATGGGAGCAAAGATGTCGCGGAGAGAATCGCGCCTGAGCTCCTTGACCTTTGCGCTCCTATGCTGGGCTTTTTGCAAACTCTCCGGAATTAGCGGGGGGAGATCAGCAACCCCCGCTATCACACTAGTGTTACCTACTGGAGGTAGAGCAGCAGTTCCGGCAGGTTTCGCCTTAAAATGGCGATAAACCAGGGCCGCCAGCACCAGAGCTAAACCGACCACAAGATAAATCCGGATCCGGTCTCCAGCATTTCCTTTTAGGAGCAAAACCTTAGCCATTAGTTTGTTCTCTCTGATAAACGTTGGCTGTCAGTTCAGCCTGGCAATCTTCAGCAAGATTGCTTCTAGAAATTCTTATGTTTTCAGCAACCAACATACGGTTCATTGTTTCAAAATCATAAAGCAAGTTATAAATACTGTTAAAAGACCCTTTTAACATTAGTTTTATTGGAATTTTGGTATATAATTTCTCTTCAACGCTAGGCATGGGCTGCAAGCTTAATAAGGCAATTTTTCTTTTCTTCATCGCATAATCTATTTCTTTTAATACATCACCAATATTTACTGCCTTTGGAATACGTTTGTCCAAAAATTCCAATTCTTTTTTTGTCTGACTCATGAGGGAATTTATATTTTTAAAATTGTGCTCTGTTGACCTTAGTTGATCTAGTCCCTTAGATATTATTTCGTTTTCTTGTTGTATTTGTACATGTTTTTTTAAACTATCCTTTATTACCCAGTAA
>JAJDNT010000100.1 GCA_022340515.1 Deltaproteobacteria bacterium | reverse complement strand
CTTTTTGTAGAAGGCGACATTTCCTTCCGGGGTCAAATACTGCAACTTAATCTTGTGGTTGAACCTGCGGATAGAGGCGCTGTCCAGGTCGAGCAAACGATTCGTAGTGCATATCAAGATTCCCCGGAATCTCTCCATCTGACTCAAAAACTCGTTGGTGAAGCTCACTTCCCAGGAACGTACCGCCCGGTCACGGCTGAAAAGCAGAGAATCCGCCTCATCGATGACAAGAATAGCTTCCTCCCTCTCTGCCTCCCGGAAAGCCTCTCTGATGTAAGCTTCAGTCATGCCTACATACGGGTTGAGCAGGTCGCTGGCGCGCTTGCAGATGAACTCTCTCTCCAGCCTATTAGCCACATATCGTGCAAGCTCGCTTTTACCAGTACCAGGAGGGCCGTAGAAAAGAAGATTCATGTTGTGCCTGTTCCCATTCTCTGGACGACGCAGGTAGCCATCAAAGGCCTCTAAATGCCCAAGCATTGACTCGATGTTTCCCTGGGCGTTGAGCCCCTCGAGAGAATAATTGCTCTCGAGCCTGTCCTTATTTGCCGGCTTCTCGCCGTTATTCAGCAAAACCTGATGCGAATCCAGAGATAGAGTCACGGCTCGGTGGAAGCTTCCAGGGTCGGTCTGACCTGCCTCGACTGCCTTTTTGACTGCCAAATCCATGGCCCCGGCGCTCACTCTGTATCGACCGGCCAGATGGCTAATGGCAGTTTGGCTCAGAAATCTCTTGGCCTTGTTTTGTCGCAGCACAGAATCCCACAGCTGAATTCGCTGACTACGGTTCAAAGGCCTGAACTGTATGCTGAAAGCAAAACGTCTCAACACGGACTCCTCAATGCCCTCTATAGTGTTGGTAATCCAAATGACCCTTGCCCCCGGTGTCTCCAGGATGTAGTTGAGCCATCCCTTGTCCTGGGTTTCTCCGCGGACCAACCAGGACATTCTGGTGTTCAATAGATTGTCGGCCTCGTCCACTATGATGAGGGAGCCCTCACCTGTATTTGTCATGTTCAAACAGGCTGTAATTGCCACTCTGCGCCCGGAACTTTTGTTCTCCTCGTCCCCCTTGACGATCTCGTAGGCGGGCAACTTGAACTGCCGCGCCAGGCCGTAAGCGTAACTGCTTTTCCCGGTGCCCTGGGGGCCGTAGATAAGAATATTGGTCGAAGTCTCCGGCTTTTCCTTCAGCAGGCGCAAAACGTGTTCGGTCTGCTCCCTTTCAATAAGGTGCGACTCCAGAGGAATCACCTTTTTTGGAAGGCGGGTGAAGAATTTATTGGGTGTACTGGGGTTCAGCGGATTTTGGAACAAATCCAAGTAATCATCATTTATGTCAAGGTCATGTCCGAACTCGGACACCTTGAACATGCCGATCTTGCCCAGAGTCCCCGCAAGAATTCCATTCAACTCCTTGTGACCCATGTCCAGGACAGTTGTGAGGTGCTTTCGTCCTGAAAACGTCCTGCACTCCAGGTGGTTGTCAAAAAACTGCTCGGGAATTGACCAGGTATTTGTGATGAACAGAAAGGCACAGAGTTCTATTTCCTGGTTTGTCAGGCTAAGCATTTTCTTCAAAGATTCAAGATTCTTTTCGAGTTCTGCTTTACCGCGGTACTTCGACCTCTTCATGCTCTCCTTTAAAAGTTGCAGCATGAGACTTACGACCTTGCGAATTTTCCTTTTTGGCAAATTCTGAATCGCAGCGATGACGGTGCAAATGTATTGATCCATGTCCCCGGAGCACTCGGAAAGCTCTTCAGTAAACTTCTCTCGGTCATCTTCTTTCATCTGGCTCACCAGACAATTTGTGATTTCTTCGATGTCCGGCCCTGCAATCCAGTAAAACAATTTAAAACACTCATCATTGACCATGGGATAATGCTGTAACGACCTATCCAGGTACACTGCACATTTCCTCGCAACAAAGCACTCGTTCTTATCTTGATGATTGGCGACATGCGCACTTACATCAATTTTTCGGACAAATCTTTTTAATCTCATTAGCCCCTCCATATGCTGTCATCATCTAAATCTCTATGTTTTGGTGACAGCTTAACGGAGGATTGTGACAGATGAGGTCATTTGGAAGGAATTTTTTTAGGTGGGTTGGTTTGGTTTCTGATTTTATTGAGACTTCAACGTAGGATTGACCCCTAATATTCTTAGAGTCCTGTTTTTGACCCCGAAAATGCAGTTCTAAGCCCAAAATCAGGCCGTTTATGGGTTACTTATATTAGCATTTCAATTAATTGGCTTCGTCCGACCAGCGCCTCTTCAGCACCCCCCACAGCGTTCAAGAATTCAAGGACCGCCTCGACCTCTCCCCATGTTTCTGCCTCCGCCCCTTCCCATACCTCTACCTCTTCCCATGCCTTTGCCTTTGCCCTTTCCTCTCCCATACCCCTTACTTTGCCATTCCCTCATCTTCGGCTCCCTTTGCTCTGCATTGGTCTCTGTCTCCGCCTTAGCCCTCTGAACCTGGCCGATAACAAAGCGGCGAAGGGAATTATAGAGATAGGAGCATGCGCCTAAGATTATTCCTGTAGTTGTCTCAACAGCAGCCTCCGTTTTCTCTCTTGCTTCAGACTCCCCATAAGCCCTCTCATAGTAATCTGCCTCAGCCTTTGCTCTTGCATCGGCACTAGTTTGTGGCTTAGCTTGAGCTTCTGCTTGTGGGGCTTCTTCTTGCTCTGGTTCCAGGTATTGTTTCGAGGATAAGAAAGCTTCCACTTTCTCATATGCTACGTTGACTTCTTTCAATTTCGCCTCGGCCTTTAGTTTTAGCCGAGGACTGCTAGAAACGCGGTCTGGATGCCATATATTGACTAAATCTTTATAGGCTTGTTTTGCATCATCAAGCGAGGCATCAGGTTCAAGCTCAAGTATTTCATAACACTTCTTAATATCCATTTCCTACCTCTTGGGTCGATAATAAAAAACTAGATTGAGACTATTTGTTATCCAAATAAATATCAGATTACAGGAATGGAGAGAGGAGTGGCAAGAGAAAATCCCTACCAACCCGATGCACGTGAGCCATTAATGGACGAAATTCATGATCGGTAAGTGGTCGGACCACGCTACGTTATTCCCCATGCCCTATGCTCCATGCCCCATGCCAGAATCGCTTGGTCCGACCACCGACCAGAACGACCCTAGTACATCAATTTCGTTTCGCGGCCTACTCATATTGTACAGACCGCCCTATATACCCTGAATAATCTTTGAGTTGTGGTTCATACTTGGCATCTAAAAGAGGTGATGAAATCATAAAGTCTGCTGTAGAACGATTACACGCAGTTGGAATATTGTATAAAACAGATATCCTCAAGAGTGCTTTCACATCAACATCATGAGGTTGCGGTTGCATGGGATCCCACAGAAATATTAATAAATCAATTTCCCCTTC
>JAJDNT010000201.1 GCA_022340515.1 Deltaproteobacteria bacterium | reverse complement strand
CAATGGCAGGCTGTTAAGAAAGCGCTCGTAGATTTTGGCGAGTACGGAACGACCGTCTTTCCATGAGGTGCTTTTGCCGGTGAATAAATCGCGGTAAAATAAGAAGTATTGCTGATAGAGAGGCTTATCCAGATGAAACTGCTGGCGAAATCGCTCAACCACTTCCTTGGTGAACTTGGGATTCAAGGGATCAACCTGACTGGGTTCACCTGGGGCTAGATGTACTACTGCAAAGGAAATTACTGAGACAAAGAAAAGGGTGACAGTCTTTTGCACCAGGCTGCGGCCCAAAAAAGATAGCATCAGTTAACCCTCCGCTGCGAAAGATGGGACTTCGGGTAGTTTGATCCATTTATTGAAATAGAAAGTGTAGTTGCCCGTCTTAGTGGGCTTGATCTTTTCGTAATTTACCCGCCCATCTTTGCCTCTCACCATGATA
The DNA here is from genome assembly GCA_022340515.1 of Deltaproteobacteria bacterium. GTDB lineage: Bacteria > Desulfobacterota > Syntrophobacteria > BM002 > BM002 > BM002. Next base: position 13,397 of record JAJDNT010000201.1, on the reverse strand, counting down.
ACGATACGTTTGTCAAGAAGAGCGGTCCACTTTCCCACGTAAAGAAAAGTGTAAGGCTGCTCTGCCGCAATAATCTCGTGCAGTCGGCGACAGTAGGCAACCTGCCGCTCCCGGTTGTACTCCTGCCTGATTTTGATAATTAATTCATCCGCCTCCCTGTTCTTGAAGCCCACGAAATTGAGCTGATAAGGACCGATCTGACTCGAGTGCCAGATCTGGTAGAGGTCTGGCTCAATCCCCATTAACCAACCCAGGACCAGGGCGTCAAAGTCCAACTTGTTCACCCGCTCTTGGATGAATACAGCCCATTCAAGTAAGTCCGTCCGCACATCTACTCCGATCTTGCGCCAGGAGTCCTGCACGATTGAGAGGATGGCTTTGCGTATGTTATTGCCCTGGTTGGTGATCAAGGTAAACTCCAACCGCTTGCCGTTTTTTTCCAGCCAGCCTTGTTTGTTGGGCTTCCAGCCAGCTTCAGCCAACAACCTCAAGGCCTCCTCAGGATCGTAGGGGATGGGTTGGATCTCGTGGTTATAGAAATCAGTTTGTTTTGGAAATGGCCCGGTGATCCGCTCTCCTTGGCCGTAGAGAACATAGCGGATTATTTTATTTACATCTACGGCCATACCCAGCGCCTTTCGCACCCTAATATCATCGAAGGGTTCACGGCGCAGATTGTAACCGATGTAGGTGTAACCAAAGCTTAAGCCGGAAAAGCTCTGGTACCTTGGATCATCCTTGAGACGGTCGACTTGATGGGGTTGCACTCCATAGGCATCCACTGTGCCGGCGTAGAATTCCATTTCTTGGGTTAACATGTCAGGCACAATGCGATAGGTATATTTGTGGTAGTTTGGCGGACCCTCCCAGTAATGTTCAAAACGATCCAGCAGGATGTATTGATCGGATTTCCACTCACGGAAGGCAAAGGGCCCGCAGCCCACGGGATTTCGGTTAAAACTGCTCTGTCTAATTGACATTGTTTGAGGATCCAGACCTCGCCGCCGGCACTCCTCACGCAGGGCTTTAGCATTTAACAAGTGCTCCGGCAAAATTCCCATCATCCAGGTACTTAAGGCGGGTGAATACAACCGCTTATAGACAATCCGAAGGGTTAGGGGATTTAAAACCTCCACCATTTTCACAGGTTCATAATCGGGCAGACGTGGTGAAACATTGGCCGGATCCATGATGGTGTCATAGGTAAACTTCACATCTTGAGCATCGAAGAGGTGGCCATCTTGAAATCTGACCCCAGGTCGAAGATGGAAAATTATCACAGGATTGTGTTCCGTGCCGGGAAGATAGGATCTGCTGTATTCCTTTTTCTTGGCATTGAATTCCGCCGGCTCGACCTCGATATACCGCTCACCGCGAAAGGATGTTAAGTATTCTGAGCCCAGAAGTTGTGCCAGATGATTAAACAGGTCCTGATCAACACGTTGCAGGGTCAGCTTTATTCTCTCCGGGGCCGATATGCGTAGGTTCACCTTGGTTTTTCTACCATCCTGGGCGGTTTCTGAAAACTGCCGCAGATACTGCCGTGCGGGCAGAATTTCAACCTTCTCTATATTGGCCAAAGATTTTGAAAATGGATCACTCCCGTTAGAGTGCAATCCTCTGGCCTTCTCGATAAACCTGGCAAGGCCCTGTGCATCCATCCTCCCGAGACCTGGAACTATTGCCTCCTCATTCAGGTAAAAGTAAGCCTCTTCGTATATTTCCCAACTGGTGGCAAGTCGGGGACGGAAGTTCAGGTTTTCGTCATAGTCAAGCAATCCTTCAAAGACCAGTCCGTTGATCTCACTGCTGGCGCTGTCTGCTGATAGAGTTGGATTGAGCAACTGAGCATCACCGATGGAGGCAGCGACATATTCCGCCAGACGCTCCGGGTTACCTCGGGTCTGCTCTTCATAAGTGGGCACCCAGAAGTAAGACTGGAGAAGAAAGAGGACGACGATGATAGGAAGCCCTATGAGTATTCGTTTGGTGGTCAAAACCTCACCCCACTATAGAAGGAGATCAGATCAAGCTCTCTTCATTGTGCAAGCCGAATTTTGTATTCTAATCCCTTTCTAGAACAATAGTCTAGAGCCGTGCGTTCCGTTCGCCAATGGAATGCGAACGGAACAGCTGGCAGTTGGCAACTGTCTGCTTAATCAGGAATTCCGCATCGCCCGTTTTGAACTTACTTTGATGAACCAGAATCCCAAGATTAACAAAACTATAAAAAGAATGCTGAGGATATTGAAATATCGGGAAATGAACTGGTTTATGGTGGGTCCAAAGAAGTAAAAGAGCCCGGCTACTAGGAAAAATCTAGCACTGCGACTCAGGATGGATGCAATGATGAAGCGGATAAAGTCAAGGAGAAAAACTCCCGCACTGATAGTAAAAACCTTGTAAGGAATAGGGGTAAACCCAGCCACAGCAACAGCCCATACATCCCAGCGTTGATAATGGCGCTGAACTAACTGAATACGCTCGCCTGAGATCCAGCGCTCGAGAAGGGGGCGACCACCGATCCGCCCCAGCGCGTAGCCGAAGATGCCTCCAAAAACAGATCCCAGACTACATAGCACTGCGTACCAAAGGGACATAGGAGGATTTGCCATACACAGGGGAATGAGCAGAGCGTCGGGAGGGATAGGGAAAAAAGAGGACTCGCAGAAGGCTAATACGAAAAGGGCCAGTCCTCCATAGGGAGTCTGGGCCCAATGCATAACCCAGACGCTCAAGTCTCTGATCCAACCTGCAAGTTCCATAAAAGCCTCGACTACCAGGAGCCAGGAGTCAGAATCCAGAATTCAGGAAAAAAGTAATCAAAATTGCTTTTATTTATGCTGCCGCCCCTTTGAACCGCAGAATATCGAACAAGGAATGTCGAATATCGAAGTGATCACTTCATCATTCTGCTGTTCCTTGTTCTGCTGTTGACATTCAGTACTTGCAACCATCTGCAGTCTATCCTCTGACCTCCGACTTACGACCTCTGACTTCTCACCTCTACTCACCCTCTCGCCTCTTCGCCCCATCCCAGCGTCGTCCTGCTGTGCCCCGCGGCTTAGCCTCCAGGGCCCTGATCCTACTCAAGCAAGTGTCTATGAGTAGAGCCGGAGAAAACCCCCCCGCAAACCTTTCGTCCAACGATCCCGGCATTTTTTCCAAGAGCCGTGCCACATTGGCATATTCGAGTCTTGCCTCATCCAATCGTCCCACCTGGCTGTAGAGCTCTCCCAGGTTAAACCGGGCCAGGGCGTGCTCCGGCTCCAGGTACAGTACCTTTTTGAACTCTTCTATAGCTCTGCCTTCATCTTCCCAGGTTAGATAAACAACCCCCAAGAGATAGTGGCCTGCAATAGATAGGGGTTCCCCCTGAAGGATCCTTTCGCACAGGTGGACCGCCTTCTCCAGGTCGCCCTGGTTGAGAGCAATTTCTGCCTGAAGCAGGAGGACACTTCCAGGCGTGGATGACTCCTGCAGATATGGACTCAATATTTCACTTGCTCCTTCGGGTTGTCCCATCTCTAGTAGTTTCTTTGCCCTGGCGCAAATCCGCGCAACCTCATCCGACTTTAAACCCGCCACAGCCTTCGGCCCCTGTTTTTTGGCTCTGGGGGCGGTACTTCCCTGGCGTAGCCTGATTTTTCTGGTTTTTTTCCTAACCGTTTTTTTCGGCATCCCCTTCTGATAAAAAAAAGCCCCTTCGTGCTGAACCGTGTTAAATTCATTGGACATATAGCGCAAGCTCTCTGAGTAACCGGCAAAGAGGTAGCCGTCCTCGCGCAGACTCCGGTGAAAATTATGTATTACTTTCCTGGTGGCCTCAGCCTGAAAATATATTGTTACATTGCGGCAAAAAATTATGTCCCAGCCAGACATTTCCATCAATGGATAAGGCTCGGTTACCAGATTGAAGTAACGAAACTCCACCATTTGCTTGATGGAGTCCTCTAGGTAGTACTTTTCCCCTTTCTTAGTAAAAAAGCGGTTTAGATAATCTTGCGGCATGTCGCGGACGGAGCGGCCGTTATAAACTCCTTCACGGGCCGCCTTCAGGGCATCGTGACTTACATCGGTGGCTAGGATCTGGATTGGCATATCCACCATCCCTGCCGCCAAAATCATGGCAATGGTGTAAGGCTCCTCCCCGGTAGAGCAGCCGGCGCTCCAGATCCGTAGTGATGCACCTGGATAAGATTTCTTTTCAATTAGCTCTGGAATCACGAAGCGCTCAAGGGCTCTAAACTGTCCTCGGTCTCGGAAAAAATAAGTTTCCGGGATTGTTATTAAGTTGAGCAAATAATCGAATTCTTTATCACCCGCCGGAGAAGAAAGGAGATTGAAATAGTCGGCAAAATTACTGAGGCCGCAATCTGCCATCCTCTGCAGCAGATTATCCTTCAGCAATTCCTGCTTTTCGGGATCAAAGTAAATTCCGGACCTCTTTGCAATTAGATCCCGAAAGCTGCGAAAATCATTCTCATTGAGTGATAACTCCTTCATCTGATTAATACTCTTTCTCATCCGCTAATTGGACACCTAAAAGGCAAACCCCGATGAACTTAGCCCGTGCGGTGGGATCCAGTGCAGGGAGGCTTGGTGAGGTTGCATTCCACAGGACAAGAATTTCACCGGGTAGATCGGGCATTTCTGCCGCCGAACTCCAGGGGGCAATGTGGTTTAGTTTTTTCTATCTCCCTGTTGAGAAATCCAGTTCATGATCTCAGATCCAATCTCGTCCAGCGGAAGTACTATTTCGGCTGCATCGAGTTCAATTGCCGCCTTGGGCATCCCAAAGATTATGCTGGACTGTTCATCTTGGGCTATGGTGTATCCGCCACAGAGTCGGAGACTCTTCAAACCCTCTGCTCCGTCTGACCCCATGCCGGTGAGGATGACACCCACACCTCGATTCCCATAAATGTTGGCTACCGAATCAAAAAGCAACTCCGCCGACGGTCGGTGCCCATTGATCGGCAAGGATTTGTTTAACCGCACAGTGTCCAGCTCGGTTACCATCATATGGTGATCTCCAGGTGCTACCAGAACTACTCCAGCTTCGAGCAAATCTCCTTCCTGGGCTTTTCTCACCTCGAGCTCCACTTCGTTATCTAGCCAGCGGACCAGACCCTCTAGAAACCCCTCACTCATATGCTGAACAACAAGGAAGGCTGCGCCTACCTGAGGGGGAATTCTCCTCAATACCTTTACAAGTGCGGTCGGCCCTCCGGTAGAAGCCGCGATTGCCACCACTAGAGGGGACTCTCCTAGTTTTCGCTGAGGGCGGCGAGAAGTAAAAAGTGGTTCCGCCTCAGCGGGAATATAACCCGCCACCCGCTTCACCCTAGTAGAGGCCAGTGTACGCAATCTTCGTAGAAAGCTATTCCTAATCTCCGGCCGAGTGCGCCATAAGTAGAGCTCCTGCTTGTCAAGGACATCCAGAGCACCGGAGGTGATGGCACGAAACAGTTTCTCCTCCTGTTTACTCATAGAGGCGGTGATCATGACAATGGGAACTGGAAATACAGCCAGAATCCGCTCCACCGCCTCAAAACCGTCAATACCTGGAAGTCTGATGTCCATGGTAACCAGATCAGGCCTCATTTTCAAAGCTGAAGCCACAGCCTCCAATCCATCCCCCACTGCTCCCACTACCTGAAATCTGGGGTCAGTGGTCAGGATTTCTTCAAGCAAATCCCTGGCACTTTTTACATCATCGACGATCAGTACCCGAATGGGCTCACCACCGTCGGTATCCTTAGTATTCTGTATCTCCCGTTCAGCTGTCATATTCTCTTTAGCCTAAGCGTTTCGCGGTATTTTTGACTGGGCACCCTGCTAATTGCAGACTGCGGATTTCGAAATTATCGAGCTTGCCCTCCGACCTCTGTCGTCTGTCCTCTTTCTTCTGACCTCAAATCCCCATTTCGCCGTTTCTCGGCTTCCCCCCGTCTTTCGCCAGTGACTACCATAGATAACTACCTAATGACTTTACCCAGTAAGGTCTCTATGGTCTCGATCAAATGTTTCTGATCAAAGCTGCTTTTGACTAGATAGGCGTTTGCGCCAGCCTCCAGCCCTCTTCGCTTGTCCTCCTCACTCTCCATTGAGGTTACAACCACCACCGGCAAATCCTTGGTTTTTTTACTGGAGCGAATCTTTTTGGTGAGAGTAAAGCCGTCCATTTTCGGCATCAGTATATCTGTAATTACCAAGTCAAAGTCCTGTTGCCCCAATCTGTTTAGGGCATCCAAACCGTTTTCCGCCGTGACCACTTGATATCCGGCTGCCTCCAAGATGCTTTTTTCCATCTGCCTGGTCACCACCTGATCTTCCACCACCAAGATCAACTGGCCACTTATGGAGCTGACCTCCTCTTCCTTTACCGCCACCCTGGATCTCACCTCAGCCTGCCCTCGCCACAACAGCTGGGGTACATCTAAAATAATGGCCACCTCACCAGAACCCAGAATGGTGGCACCTGCCACATAGTCTACCTTTCTAAGATGGGTCCCCAAGTCTTTGCTGACAATCTCGAGTTCGCCCAATATATCCTCGACCAGGAAGCCTACCTTGCGCTCTCCCGCTTGCAGGATTACGATCAGCACCTTGCCTTCCTTTAAACGACCGCCGTTCCTTTCTTGCCAGCCTAAAGTGTTAGCAAGACTTCGCACCGGCAAAATCTCTTCCTGATGCACCACTGCCTGCCTTCCCTGAATAGATTTGATCTCCTGCCAAGGAACTTGAAAGGTCTTGGCTACAGAGGAAGCGGGCACGGCCAGGACTTCACCCGCGCACTGAACCATGAGTGCATGGACTGTTGCCAGGGTAAGGGGTAATGATATGGTGAAAGTAGTCCCTTTGCCCAGTTCCGAAGCGACCTCCACCTGACCTTTTAGCCGTTCCACATTGGCACGTACCACATCCATCCCCACTCCACGCCCTGAGACATCTGTGACCAGACCACTTGTGCTTAGGCCTGGGAAAAAGACAAGCTCTTGAAGCTGTGCCTCGGTCCAACCTGCCAGCTCTTTTTCATCCACTAGACCCTTGTCTAAAGCGGCTTTTTTAAGGAGTTGGGAGTCAATGCCCCGACCGTCGTCTTCCAAGATGATAAGTACTTTGGCTCCTTCTTGCTTTGCTTCCAGTCTGATTGTTCCGATCTCTGGCTTACCACTGCTTCGTCTGGCATTGGGTGTTTCTAGCCCGTGGTCCAGGGCGTTGCGCAACAAATGGATCAGAGGATCCCCTATTTGCTCGAGGATGCGCTTGTCGATAGTGGTTTGTTCTCCCTTTACGGAAAAAACAACCTTTTTGCCGAATTGCCTGCTAAGATCCCGCACTGCCCTGGGCAAAGTATTCAAGACCAGAGCCAGAGGCAACATCCGAATTTCCATGCTGCGATGCTGCAAGGTCTCAATGTGACGACCGGCATTTTCAGCGGCATCCTGCAACCGACGGCCCATTTCCTCCAAAGAGTCTCCGAGTTCAAAGAGTTTTTTTACTAAACCCCCCTCTCCGGTTGGCTCAGCCAGTTGAAGGGCACCGTACTCGTGAAGTCGCAGCTGTTGCCATCTGTCTCGGATTTGCAGCAGCCTGTCAACTTCGCTTGAAAGGTGTAGTTGAGCCACAGCCGCCTCGGCTGACAGGTTCACAAGTTCATCCAATTTTGCTGTCGTCACCCTCACAGTATCCATAGTCGCGACACTGGTCTCACTGGCTGGGGCCGGCTCAGCAATGGGTCTGACCACGTCTGCCACCACTGCGCCCTCTGCAGGCTGAAGCTCAGGCAGTAAATTGGCAAGCCGCGCCATGGTGCTCTCTGCGTCAACCCTAATCCTTTTACTGGCCGCAAGGGTATCTAGCATTACTGTAAGGGCATCATTGGTCTCGTACAGGGCATCGCAAGCTTCTGTTGTCACAGGTAATTGGTTCTTTTGCAGGGCCCGGAGGACGTCCTCCATGTGGTGAGCCAGCTTACCCATCCGTTCAAATCCCATGGTCATGGCCGAACCTTTGAGACTATGGGCGTTTCGGTAAACTTCTTGCACGACCTCACTATTTGCTGGCTCTTTCTCGAGAACTGCCAGGCCAAGGTTAATGGCCTCAACATTGTCGCGAGCAGCGGCAATAAAATCTGGCAGGAGCGCTTCCATATCCTCGGGAGCAGTTTCCTCCTCTATTTCTCGAATGGCACTGAAGAGCAGAGGCTCTACTTCCTCAACCAGCTCGGCCACTTTGGCGGAATCCACTTCTCTGGTTCTTAAATAATGGACGAAGAGATCTATACCATCAAAGAAATGGTTGGCAAGAGATTCATCGAAGGGTAAACGGGCCTCGTCTACTGCCAGCAGGACGTCTTCAAATATATGGGCCAACTGGCCAAGGGTGGGCGCCCTCAGCCGATTGGCAAATCCTTTGATGTTGTGCAGCTGCCGGCTAGCTCTTTCCAACGAATCATGATCCTGTGGATCGGTCTCCAGCCGCAACAAAGCATCATTGAACTGCTCAAGGGCTTCCCGATAATCATCTTTTAAGGTCAAGAACAGATCGGTATCTTCACTCATAAGCTTCGCAGTCTGTTGCCCAAAATCGCAAAGCGCATAGAGCATAGCGCAAAGCGTGAAATATCAAACCTGAGAACGCCATGCGCTTAGCGCCATGCGCTTTGCTTCGAAGGTAGTGAGCTACTACTGAGATTACTCTATCTTATACTCACTCACCCTTGATCTAAGCTCCTCCGAGAGCCGGTTGAGATCGCTGGCTGAGGAGATAGTATTCTTTGAAGCAGCCGCAGTTTGCTGTGCCACTTTAGAGATTTCTCTCATGGTGTTGACCACCTGTTCGCTCGCCTCTTTTTGTTGGTTTGTGGCCACAGAAATCTGCCTTGCCGACTCCGCAGTTTGCTCAGCCATGGCAATAATGTTTTCCAAGGCGTCCCGCACCTTGTTTAAACGTGTTGCCCCTTCCTCAACGCCCTTGACGTTCTCCTCCGCTGCAAGAACCGAAGCATTTGCGGCCGCCTGGATCTCCAGGAGCACATCCCGGATGGTGCCCGTAGATTTCACCACATCTTCCGCTAGGCGGCGAATCTCTCCGGCCACTACCGAAAAACCTTTACCCGCCTCCCCTGCCTTTGCCGCTTCAATGGCCGCATTGAGGGAGAGCATTTTAGTTTCGATGGCTATTTCATTAATAATATCAATAATTTCACCAATTTGTTGACTTTTTTGACCGAGTCTCAGAATTTTCTCAGAACTTTCTTCAGTTTTACTGCGGATGAGGGCCATGCTCTTGGTGCTCTCTTCCATGAAATCCTGACCTTCCTCAGCGCTCTTCAAGGTCTCTTCGGCCACCGCGGTTACGGCGTTGCTATTTTCGGCGATCTGGCGGGCAGTTGTGCTGAGTTCCTCCATGGTTGCGGTGGTCTCACTCACCGAAGCTGCTTGCTGTGCTGCTCCACTCGCCTGCTGCTGAGCTGCAGACACTATCTCGCTGGAGGAGTTGCCTATGCGTGAGGCTGCCGCCTGACTCTGCCCGGTCATCTCCCGAAGATTGATCACCATGGCGTTGATTGCCTTGCCGAAAGGACCTGGGAAATTCACCCGTTGGCTGAAGTCTCCGCCGGCGATTTTCTGCGCCTGCCCGGCCAGTATGGTGAAATTCTGGTGCATGGAGTCAAAGGCCTCAGCTAGCATCCCCACTTCATCGCCGGATGCGAGGGTGACTTTCTCGGCGATCTCTCCTTGAGAAATTTTTCTGGCATACCGGCCCAATTTGCCCAGGGGCTTGGTAAAGTTGCCGGCAAGAATATAGGCAAGGTAAAATCCAATAAGGAGTATGAGTAAGCAGGCAAGGCTAGTCATCCAAAAAACATTTTTCAGGGGAGAGAAGAATCCACTGCTGTCTGCTTCGCTTACCAAAAAGCCGTTCAAGTCTTCTACCTTCTGGAAGGCGTAGATCTTGCCCTGAAGTTTGTCCACATAAGTACCGAAAGGTGTCCGAGCCAGCTCGTTTATTAGACCCTCCGGTAGCACTGGATTCGATCCGCGCGGATGGCTGGCGATTATGGATCCAGTAGAGGCAAGCAGATAGGTCGAATTGGCACCGCCAACTTTTAACTTTTCCAGCACCTCTTCTAGACTCTCTATTTTCTTCTGGTCGGTTAGATTTCTCCAGTGTTGGCTGCTGGAAACCAGGTCAAGCTTGACACGCTGAGCTTCTATTGCCTGACCTTCTAAAGCTTTTTTGCTTTCCACATAGCTGATTGAACTCACAAAAAGAACGGCAATCAGAACCAGCGAACCACAGGTAACCCAAAGCTTTTGAGAAAGGCTCATGCCCTTCAAGGATACCCGTTCTGGCAACCTACTCATCACCTCTGCCATCGCCGGTAGAGTGATGGCCTCCACCGTAAACAGACTAAAAATAGAATAGAGCAGACAGATAACAAGTCCTGCTATGAGGCTCTGGAGAGTTTGAGCCAGGCTGAAGTGAGCCATCAACCTCAGTGCCAGATTCCCCAGTAAAAAAATTCCATATCCGGAGGCAAAGAGGCCTAAGGCTAAACTTCTTGGCAGCTTAGCACCCAACCGCAGGGTAGCGGCCGCTTCCTGGAAATCCACCTCGCCACCTGTAGAGATGGCTCTCTCCAGTGAAAGAAGTTGTCGGCCGTACTGCATCGGCAAAAGTATAAAGAGTCCAAGCAGTAGAACCGCTTCAATAGCGTAGATAGATAGAAAAGGGCGGACCTGCCCACCTGCCAAGTCAACGCTGAGGTAGAGGTAAGGTAGTCCGAGGATTAATACGACATAAACAAACAACATAGCCTGGTTCCAAACGATCTTTTTTTTGAGTCCACTCATGGGAAACAGATCCCTCCTTGACCGTTTTTAGGGCTCATACTGAAGATCCACTAGCATAACCAACTCTTCCTTCCATTGGCAGACACCCCACAGTTGCTTCCATTGCTTCTGGACTTCTAGCAAGGGCGGCAGTTGCCATACATGTCTAGCCATATCAACTGATATGAGATCGCCTACTTTATCAACCTTATAAGCCATCTTCTCCCCACCCCGATCTATCACTAGGATTTGCCGATGATCTTCACTTGGCGCTGGCGGTAGACCACATGCCGTCCTTAAATCCAGCATGGGTAGTTGATCAACTAGTTCAAGGTCTGGAATCGATGGCATCTGCCGGGGTGGAGGGGGCAATCTCACTATCTGATCGGCCTCTACACCTAAAAGGAACGGACCAACCCAAAAGGTGAGAATCGCCAGGGTAGCAGTTCCGTCGGTGCCTACCACGTTTTATCCTTGCTGCGAGTACATACCTTCGGACTGAAAGATCCCTTCCAGCTTGATGACACTCAAAAGGGTCTCATTCCAGTTGGTCGTGCCTTCAAAAAAGGCACGCTGCGACTCAGCCGCCGTAATGGTTTCCTCGCTCAAATCTTCCGGGGCCAAGTCGATTAGATCGCCAATCTCGTCTACCAACAAACCCGTCTGGATCTCACCGTGTTCTACCACCACGATGGCCTGATCCGCCCTTGCCTCGCTCTGGGGCAACCCGAAAAATTTCTTTAAATCAATGGCGGATAGCACCGCCCCCCTGAAATTCATGACCCCGAGGATGTGATCGGGAACACTGGGTACCCGGGTAATCTTCGGTGTCGGCAATACCTCCACCAAATGGTCCACGTTCAAACCGTACCATTCTTCGCTGAGGCGGAAAGTGAGATATTGTTGCTGGGGAGAATCTAAGCTGTCCTGGGCAAGATGATTTTCCTGAGCCCGGCGGACCTGCTCAATAACATTTTTCCCTGGTCCGGTTGGGAAATCCGGCATGCAATATACTCCTCACACCCATGCAGCGACGAAAGTCAGAGATCATCGGAAACTTTAACCACAGCCAGCGTGGTTTAATTCCTCTCTGATTTGCAGGGGCTGACTCCTCACCTCTTACTAATGTTCCCGGCCATAAATGGATAGCACCCGGTTGATTCTGGCCAGCAGCAAGTTGGCAACAATCGGCTTGGGTATATAATCATCTGCGCCAGCCTCCAGACCCTCCACCTCATTTTCTACCTCGTCCATAGAAGTAAGAAGAATCACCGGTATTATACTGGTCTGCAAATGACCTTTTAGCTTTTTGACCAGGGAAAGACCATCGAGTTTAGGCATCACCACATCGGAGATAATCAGATCAGGCCTCTCCCTATAGACCTTCTCCAAGGCTTCCTCGCCATCGGTGGCCAGCACCACATCGTATTGGGCTTCAGTCAATACCTTTTCCAGCATCTTGCGGATGAAAGGATCGTCGTCCACCGCCAAAATCCGCAGTTGCCCCCTCGATGGCTGAGCAACTTTATCTTCCGCTGGTTCTAAAACTGCCTCCTCCACTGGGGTCACAACACCTTTTGTCTCAGGCGGCGGCGCCACCCTCATCAACTCTTCAACCGAGGTCACTCCCTTGAGAAGCTTGTCTCGACAGTCAGCAAACATGTCGTCAATTCCCCGCTCTCTGGCATTCTCTGCAATCTCGGTATCCGCAGCGCCTTTGACAATAAGCTTTCTCAGCTCATCATCGACCCTGAGCACCTCGTAGATCCCAATTCGCCCCATGTAGCCGGTGAACTGGCAGGCTTCGCAACCCTGACCTTTCTTCATTTTGTTTTCAAAGTTTTTCTCATTGGAGAAGCCCAACCTGGTGAGAAGATTCTTGTCCACCTTGTCAGACACCAGGCAATGAGGGCAGTTTTTCCTAATCAACCGCTGTGCCAGCACGCACAGGAGCGATGAGGCGATAACATAAGGATCCACGCCCAAATCCACCAGTCGAGTAACTGCCGAAGAGGCGTCATTGGTGTGCAAGGTTGTTAGCACCAGGTGACCGGTGTTTGCTGCCTGGAAAGCGATTTTTGCTGTTTCTGCATCGCGGATCTCCCCCACCATGACCACGTTGGGATCCTGGCGCAGGATGGAACGCAGTCCGGAGGCAAATGTTATTCCTGCTTTCTCGTTCACCTGGACCTGGCTGATACCTGGCAGCTGATACTCCACCGGGTCTTCTACAGTCACGATGTTTATCACCTCTGACCTCAAGCGGTTAAGAGATCCATAAAGGGTTGTACTCTTGCCGCTGCCAGTGGGTCCTGTGACCAGGACTATGCCTTGCGGTCTGGTGAGCATGGAGGTGTAAGTTGCCAGGTCAGTGGATTTAAATCCAAGTGCTTCAAGATCAATGAATGCCTTGGACTGGTCTAATATGCGAATTACCACCTTCTCGCCAAAAATAGTGGGCAGGGTGGATATACGCATGTCAAATTGATTTTTGCCTACCTTGAGCTTGGTGCGGCCGTCCTGTGGACGCCGCTTAACCGAAATGTCCAT
>JAJDNT010000200.1 GCA_022340515.1 Deltaproteobacteria bacterium | reverse complement strand
TACCATTTCAAAATATTGTATGTTTCCGGATCCAAAGACCCTGTCCTTCTATAGGCATATATGATCAATGCCAGCCCCACGGATACTTCGGCTGCTGCGATGGCAAAGATGAACAGTACAAACACCTGCCCCTCCAACTGCTGCCAGCGCAGTGCAGCAGCAACGAAGGCGAGCCCGGCCGAGTTAAGCATGATTTCCACGCCAATGAGCATCATAATCAGGTTACGCCGAGCCACGGCGCACACCACCCCCATGGCGAAAAGAACCCCTGCAAAAAAAAGGACATGGCTATAGGGCACTATCATTTTTCGACCTCTTTTCCACGCCCGGTATCTCTAGCGAAGGCTTTTCCCAGATACAAGGCCCCAACCAGGGCGATAAAGAGCAGGAAAGATACTATCTCAACTGAGAGCCAATATTTTTGAAAGAGAAATTGGCCGAATACTCTTGGCTTTGCCAGGGCTGTTTCCAGTATGCTCTGGCTGCCCGGATCCTGAGTGACCACAAGAATTGCAATAACTACATAAATCAAGCCCAAAACGATAGCGGGAAGCCAATGTCTAAGTGAGGGGCGGCGCAGAGTGGCGGGATCCACTCGGAGCATCATGATAATGAAAAGGAAGAGGACCATTATTGCCCCGGCATAAATGATGATCTCCAAAGCGGCAAGGAGTGGGGCCCCAAAAAGATAATAGAGCATGGCACTGCCGAAAAAGGAGATGATCAAATAGACGATGGCATGCACAAGATTTCGCCGGCTAATGGCCAATCCGGTGGAAACCAAGATCACCCCCGCTAAAACATAAAATATGGCAGCATAAATGGTCATCGACTCGACCTTAAAGTTCTGAATGCTCAAAGCGTTCAGAACAGCTAGAACTTATCAATCTCCATATGCGCAATCCCAAATCCGAAATCGAAAAGTGCCTAGTGCTTAGTCCTTAGTGCCTAGTTGCCTTCCCACTTCTGACCTCTGATCTCTAATCCAGTCTCGCCCGTCTCGCTTTACTCTATGCTCCATGCCCTATGCTAACTGGATTCTGACTCCTGAATCCTTTGAATCCTATGGCATATTGCTTTTGATATTGACCGGTTTGTCCTCTTTGATATGGGCACCTTTGTCGCCTACTTTGCTTACCACCCCAGCGTAGCGATAGAAGTTGTACTCTTTATCCTTGCCACCGTGGTCAACTAAGAGATCTTCCTTTTCATAGACCAGTTTTAGAATGTCGCGCTCGCAAGTTTCAAAATAGGGCGTCAGCTGGATGGCCGATGTGGGACAGGCTTCCTCGCAGAGTCCACAATAAATACAGCGGCCGAAATTGATACGAAACCAACGGGCATAGCGACGCCCATCCTCTCTTTCGACAGATTGCATTGAAATGCAGCTCACTGGGCAGGCAGCCGAGCACAAATAGCAGGCGACACAACGTTCCTCTCCGTCCGGATCACGGGTCAGTATGATTACCGCTCTGGCCCGTTCGGGTAATACCCTTTTATATTCCGGGTATTCTTCCGTAATGGGTTTGCGAAAGAGATGCTTGAGGGTGGTTGCAAACCCAGTGGCGATGGCCACTATTCCTTCCCATGCGGCTTTCATCAGGCTCTAACTCTCCTCTTAACTCTGTATCTGTGCCTTTTCGCTATGCGCTATGCCAATACTTGACAGATCCCACAACCCACATCTCATATCTCAAATCCCAGCCTTTTCCCAGCTCCTTCATAACCTAAATCAAGAGAAACGCCCCCGTTACTACAATGTTTAACAGCGCCACAGGTACCAAAACCTTCCAGCCCAGGTGCATCAGTTGATCATACCGTAGCCGCGGCAGGGTGCCTCTTACCCAAATCATAGCAACAGCAACGGCAAGAACCTTAAGCAAGAACCAAACTACCGGGGGCAATAAAGGGCCATGCCAGCCTCCCAAGAAAAATACGGCCACTAGAGCCCCCAGAACCTGAAGATTGACATATTCACCAAGAAAGAACAGGCCGAAACGCATACCGCTATATTCAGTATGGTACCCGGCGCCCAACTCGTTTTCGGCCTCAGGGAGGTCAAATGGAATGCGTTTTGTCTCAGCCACAGCGCTGATTAAGAAAATTATGAACGAAATCGGTTGCACTAGAATGAAGGGATAATCAGCTTGGGCCCTAACAATATCCACCAGGCTAAATGAGCGCGCCAACATTACTATGGGTACCAGTGAAAGGCCCAAAGAGAGTTCGTAACTTATCATCTGGGCCGCGCCCCGGATACCGCCCAAAAGACTATACTTTGAGTTTGAGGCCCAACCTCCTAGGGCAACTCCGTAGACACCCAGCGATGCCAGAGCAAAAACATAAAGTAGTCCAACGTTCAAATCTGTTATCACCATGGGGATCTTTTTCCCCAAAAGGGTAATGCTGGCTCCAAAAGGAACCACGGCAAAGATGAGAAGTGCCTCAATGGCAACCACTGCCGGAGCCAAAAGAAAAATGACCCGATCGGCTTCTGCGGGGACAATGTCTTCTTTAGTCAGCATCTTGATCGTGTCGGCAAAGGGCTGCAGCAGGCCAAACTTGCCGGCACGGTTTGGGCCGTAGCGGATCTGTAACCGCGCCAAAAACTTCCGCTCTACCAGTACGAGGTAGGCGGCCAACAGAAGTAGGCCGACGAGCACAACCCCCAGTTTAATGATCAGTATGATAAATCCGACAATCCAGTTCATAATACCTACGGTTGAAATGAGCTAAAATGTCAAATCAGAGAATCCAGTAGTCATTAGCCAGTAGCCAGAATGGGAGAATACTCTTTATGTTATTGCCTCCTGAATTCTGAATTCTGACTTATGGTTTCTTACTCTATGCCCTATGCTTTCCCAAATCCGAAATCCGCAATCCGAAATCCGAAATCGCCCCCCTATGCCCCATGCTCTGTGCTTCTTTAGCCACTTACCTTCTCGATCTCTTCAAACCTCACAAACTTCGGCAAACTCTTTATCTTCTGCCACTCGAGCAACCGATGTCGCGGCAAAATCACTACTCCAGAGGCCATATTCTCTTCGATGCAGACATCCACCTCAAGATTGCCCTCGTCCAACTTTATTTTTGCTTTATCCCCATGGCCTAGCCCCAATCTGGCGGCATCATCAGTATGCATGGAAGCGTAGGGCTTCCTTTCCAACTTCATCAGAGGAGGCGAAAAAGAAGAAAGTTCTTCAGTCCCGAATGTCCAATCAGTTAGGATGATTTCCAAGGGCCCTTCAGACCCCTTGCCCTTCTCTTTTTCTTCCTGCCAATTAACTGCGAACTGAGGTGAGGTGTCATTAGATGAGCTGATCCGCATGCCATTTTCACTAAGTTCATCGAAAGGCGGTATCTCCGCTAATGGAGGTATATTGTCAGCTATCCACCGAAGCAGGCTCCTCCGGGTGGGATCATCATCTTCGATCTGGTCACCATTTCCGATTTGACTTAGAAACTGATAGGCGGCTCGCAATTCTCCACCGGGGATATCACTTCCATAGACTCGTGGCGGATGGTCGCCACCACCAATCTGGGCAATGGAAATTCCCCCCAAATAGGCCCTCGGAGCAGCCTGCACTCTTCCCTCCTGGTTGATGAAAATTCCGCCTGCTTCGTAAAGTGTTGAGGTGGGTAGGAACACGTTAGCTTTCTTGACCGCAGTGGATTCAATACAGTCAAGAACAACTAGTAAATCAAGCTTTTCTATGGCCAGTTCTAACCTCTGCCTGTCATGAAAGCTGTAAAAGGGGTCATTTTCAGCCACAATGAGACCTTTGATTTCACCTTTTTCCACACCTTGGATTATCTCTAGAAAAGACACCTCCGAGCTTGCAAGCAAGGCGGCCCCAAAAGAATTGGCTTGCGGTAGTAAATAAAAAAGGCCTGCTTGCTTTTTCGCGGCTCTCAAGAACTTGGCATGGTCAGCCGCCAAGGCGGGGGTAGTCTCTCGCACAATCTGAGTTCCGCAGACTATTACAACCCTCTGTCCGGCTCGAAGTTCTTGCGCCAAAATAGAAGCCTTTTCCTGAAGTGAGGCCGCAACAATCTCCAGGCTCGGTGCCTCTTGGTAGAATTCGATAGCATCCTTTCCAGCGTCAACAATTAGTTCCGGATCCACTGCGGCTTTAACTAAGGCACTAAGGTAAAGATTTATCTCATCCAGCCTCACAGGCAGGTGGTTGAAATCGAAAGGCAAAAAAATAGGTCGTGGGTCTATTACGGCTATCTTTCCACCGCGTCGCTGCGCCTGTCTCATGGCCAAAGCGAGCATGGGGGCTTCATTGATGGGATCAGCACCAACAACAACAATGGCATCCGAGCCCTCCAACTCGCGGAGTGAAACCGCCAATTCTGGATCCAGTCGAGATACCGCGGTTTTCGCCTTCCCCGTTAGGGATTTGTCCATAAAATACGAGGGCCCTTGCCATCCCTTTTTCTGGCAAAGCTGCCCGAGCATGGCCTGAGTTTCCAGACTGCTCCGCCCCGAGCCCAAGCAGGCAACACTACGGGGGCCACCACTACTGACGATTTCTGCCAGCCTTTCCCTGGCAGCTCGTACAGCCCCCTCAGTGGGAACTTCCCTGCCTTCAATGAGAGCTTGCCACGGTCTTGTCTCAGTTCTGGCGTAGTGAAAGCCGTGGCGCCCACGGTCGCAGATAAAATAACCGTTTACAGCCTCACTGTATCTTGCTTCCTGTCTGACGACCTGGCGATATCGGGCACTCACTGTCGTGTGACATCCCAGTGAACAGTTTATGCAAAGAGAAGGACTTCGCTGGTAGTCCCAACGCCTACCGAAAAATCGAGAGGGCCTGTCAGTATAAACTCCGGTGGGGCAGATATCGCTCAAGTTACCGGTGAAAGGGCTTTCCAGGATGCCGTCTTTAAAGCGACCGAAATAAGTGCGGTTGGCGCTCTGCATGACGCCTAAGTCAAAGTAACCAGCAAATTCCTGGTAGAACCGTGAACACCTGTAACAGTGGATACAGCGGTTCATCTCATGTTGGACCAAAGGCCCCAAGTACTGGTCTCGGTAGGTTCTTTTCAACCCCAAGTATCTTCGCATTCCATGTCCGCCCGAGACTGTCATGTCCTGGAGCAAGCAGTGACCCCCTTCATCACAAACCGGACAATCATGGGGGTGGTTCAGCATCAACCATTCGATTATGTTTCGACGAAACTCAACCGCCTCTTCATCGTTAGTGGAAACTATCATGCCGTCTTTCGCATCGATCATGCAGCTCATTTGCACGCCCTTAAAAGGTCCCTCCAGGAACTTCACCGCACAAACACGGCAGGCACCCACAGAGCCCAAGGCGGGATGGTAACAGAAGCGCGGGATCATTATTCCAAGTTGCTCCGCCGCTTCGATTACCTTTGTCCCTTCCGGGACTTCTATTTCACGGTCATCGATTATTATCTTCGGCATGAGTCACTCAGTTTGAAGACTTATCTTTTTTAATTTTAGACATTTCAGGCACTTTAGGCATTTTAGACACTCAGGTCTACTTAAAGGGACATTTCCTCTGTGAGATGTGCTCCCTAACCTCATCCTCAAAATAAGTAATCAGGCTCTCGACAGGTGATACGGCCCCGGGAGCGAAGGCGCAGTAGGAACTCCAGAGGTGTTTGCTCATTTGCTGAAGCATGGGAATGTATTCTTCCTCACCCTGGCCTTCCTCCAATCGTCTGAGCAAATCCCTGATATAGGGCAATCCCTCCCGGCAAGGTGTACACCAGCCACATGATTCTCGGGCGAAAAATTCAACTAGGTTCAGAGTGGCGGCAACAAGGCAGGTTTTCTGATCAAAGACCATAATTGCCCCGGTGCCCAGCCTGTGTCCAACATTGCGCATAGTGTCGAAATCCATCTCGATATCATAGAAGTCTCTGGGCAGGAATCGGGTTGAGGCACCACCGGGCAGACAGGCCTTGTATTCTGACCCCTCCACCATGCCGCCGGCATGGACCTCAATGATTTCACTCAGCCGAACACCCATGGGAAGTTCATAGCAGCCTGGACTATTCACCCTCCCACTCACAGAGAAAATCTTGGTGCCGGCACCGGTTTCCGTGAGCGCCAGCTTCTTGAACCATTCAGGTCCATTTCTAAGTATGTGGGGCATACAGGCGAGGGTTTCCACATTTTGTAGCACAGTAGGTCTCTCCCAGAGCCCTTTTTCTGTAGGATAAGGGGGGGGTTGCTGAGGGTTTGCTCTTTTTCCCATGAGGGCATTTAGTTGTGCTGTCACCTCACCGCAGATGTACCTACCCGCACTGCGGTGGACAACAATGTCCAAGGAATAGCCGCTCCCCAGAATATTCTTGCCCAGATAGCCGGCTTTTTCTGCAATCTCGATTTCTCTCTCCAGTATTATTGCTGCACTCTCGTACTCGGGCCGGATAAAAATTATGCCCTTCTCGGCCTGGGCTCCGTACCCCGCTATGATCATCCCTTCGATGAGCATGTGGGGGTCGGCGTGGATCAAAACTCGATCCTTAAAAGTTCCCGGTTCCATCTCATCGGCATTGCACACAATGTATCTTGGATGGGGCGCATCATCCGCCACGGTCATCAGCTTTCTGCCGGCCGGAAAGGCCGCGCCACCCCTACCCAGAAGCACCGCATCCAAGAGGACCTGTTGGACTTCCTTATGGGAAGCTTTGCTCAAAGCATCGCTTAACCCCTCGTATCCGCCACTCTGGCGGTATTCCTCCAGGGTGGCAATCCGGTCTGCTTTTCGATTCTGGAAGAGCACTTGCGGATAATTCATCATAGATGCCTAAAATTCCTAAGTTGCCTAAAATGCAGGAGAATCTCAAATACCACATTCGAAATTCGCAATTCGAAATGTGCCTTTGACTCTATGCCTTGTCCTCTATGCCTTAACAAATCTGCAATCTACAATCTAAAATCTTAAATCGACGGTGTTAGGCCTTCCGCCCTCAGTTTTTCCAGAATGTCGTCCAATTTCTCAATGGTGAGTGGCCCATAGACCTTCTTGTTAATCAAAATAGCCGGTGCTCTATCGCAGTAGCCAATGCAGCAGACTGGCAGCAAGCTGAACATCCCATCTGGTGTGGTCTCCCCCAGGTTTATCCCCAGTTTCCCGGAGAGATGATCCAGCAGGGATTCGTGTCCTTCCATCCAGCAGATGACGCTGTCGCACACGTGTATGACATATTTTCCCACGGGTTCTCGGTAGATGAAGGTGTAAAAGGTGGCCAGCTGTTCTACTTCCAGGGGAGACATGTCCAAAAGTTCAGCCACCTCCTCCACTGCTTCATCGCTCAAATAGCCGTAGTGATCTTGAACGGCAAACATTACATCCACTACCAACTCGCGGGGATGGTCGATGCTGGCGATGTGCTGTGCAAGAGATTCTTTTAGTTCTCTGGGTATCATTGGATTTTTTTAAAATGAGCTAAAATGTACTAAAGCCTTATCGGGCGGGGCTAAACCCCGCCCCTACAATGCTTAATTGTCAAAGCTAAATTTTTTCGTCTCGCTCGTCTCGCCTCCTACCCTATGCCCTCTGCCCTATGCTCTATGCCCTTACAAATCCGAAATCCCTTTACCTATCAATATCCGGAAGAATATAATCAATGGATCCGATAGTGGCGATCAAGTCGGCAATACTCTCACCCACAGCCATAAGGGGCATCACCTGTACATTTGCATAACCTGGTGATCTTATTCGGGTACGATAAGAATAGCCCAGTCCGTCACTCACAACGTAGTAGCCCTGCTCTCCCCTCGGGATCTCGCAGGACGCATAAGCCTCCCCCCTGGGGATCTTGGCTCCCCGGGTCACGTTAATGAAGTGATGTATCAGACTCTCTATATCTTTCAACATGTCTGACCTTTGGGGGACCACGTAGCGATAATCATCTGTAACATAGCGCCCTGATGGCATCTGCTCTGCGGCCTGCATGATAATTCTCCAGCTTTGGCGCATCTCCTCGACCCTCACCAGATAACGGGCGTAACAATCTCCCTCGGTGGCAGTGGGAATCTCAAAATCAAAGTTTTCATATCCCGAGTAGGGAAACTTTTTTCGCAAATCCCACTCCAGCCCACAGGCCCGCAAGTTAGGACCGCTCACACCCCAATCAATTGCGTCCTCCAGTGAAATACGGCCGATGCCTTGAGTTCGGGCTTTAAAGATGGGGTTCTTGGTTATCAGAGCCTCGTATTCCTTGAGTCGATCAGGAAATATATTGACGAAATGATCAACAGCTTCTTTCCAGCCCTCCGGCAGATCCGCGGCAACGCCTCCCAGACGGAACCAGGAGGGATGCAGTCGACCTCCGGTTATGAGCTCCACTATGTCTAGAATAATTTCCCGCTCTCTAAAGGTGTAGAAATTAGGGGTCATGGCCCCCACATCGTGGGCGAGAGTGGCAAAAAAGACGAGATGATTACTCAAGCGAAAAAATTCGCTGAGCATAACCCTGATCACCTGGGCCCGCTCCGGAACCTCTATGCCCGCCAGAGTTTCAACGGCCATGGCGTAGGGAAGATTGTTGGCTGCACCAGCCAGGTAATCCACTCTATCCGTATATGGAATGAACTGATTCCAGGTTTGTCTTTCGCCAATTTTTTCCGCCCCTCGGTGATGGTAGCCAATGTCCATGTCGATTTCGGTAATTTCTTCACCGTTGAGGGAAACTATATAGCGCATCAAACCGTGGGTACTCACGTGGTGGGGGCCGATGTTTAGTATCAGCTCGTGTTCTCTACCCTCTTTTTTGATATAGATACCCCCATCCAAGGGCTGAAGCTTCTGGGCATCGGCAAGAGTGTAAGGGGCCATTTCCGTGGCTCGACCCGGATGACTCTTTCTTAAGGGATGACCCTCCCAGTAGTGGGGCATGATGAGTCTGCGCAGGTTCGGATGGCCTTCGAACCTTATGCCAAACATGTCGAATACTTCCCGCTCATACCAGTTTGCCGAGGGCCAGATAGCGGTAACACTTTGAGCTACGGGATCTTGCCCCTTTAATCCCACTTTAAGCCGTAATCTGGTGGCGGGCTCAAAGGATAACAGGTTGTAAACCAGAGTGTAATCCGGATAGTCTAGACGATTTCTTCGGGCGGATTCATCAATCGCTGTCAGATCCTCCAAGCGCCGATACCCTGGGTTCGCATCTTGTTTGAGAAATTTAAGCACCTCTTTGATCCGCTCTTGCTCCACCTGAAAGGTGGGCATGTCCGAGGTGTGCTCGGTCTGCTGTACACTGTTTCCAAAACGTTCTTGGAGGGTATGGGCCAGACTCTTGTCACCCTCACCCAATTCGATCCGTCTCGGCGGTGGCGTCCACATTAAATCCGTGCGGCTTTCCCGGAAAGCAGGCGGCACGGCGGAAGTTCCCCGTATGGCAGTTCCTTGCATGCCGGGCCCTCGAGGATCTCTAGACTTTGTTTGGCCGTCAACCAGAATGGGTTTTTGAGTCCCTTGGGTTCCACCCTGAAGATGGAATATTTTGCGACTTGGGCGTTCCTCGGCAACTATTTTTTCTTGCAAAATTACAAGCCCCTGCAGAACGGCCTCAGGTCTCGGCGGACAGCCTGGAATATAAACATCCACCGGCAGTATTTGATCCACTCCCTGAACCACACTGTAGACATCGTACATTCCTCCGCTGTTGGAGCAGGAACCCATGGAGATGACCCATTTGGGTTCCGCCATCTGCTCGTAAAGCCTTAAGACAACCGGTGCAATCTTTTTGAAAACCGTGCCAGAGACTATTAAAAGGTCCGCCTGCCTCGGCGATGGCCGAAGCACTTCTGCTCCGAATCGCGCCAGGTCATACCTCGCGGTGAGGGCAGTTGCTTCCTCGACGAAACAGCAGGAAAGGCCGAAGAACATAGGCCAGAGACTGTACTTGCGCGCCCAGTTAATCAGGATGTCAGACCCCTTCAAGAGGGGGTTGCTCAATCCTCTCTCGACGTTGGCCCCCACTCGAGCCCTCCCTTCCTCCAGATATAGACAAGGCCAAGAAGTAGGATGAAGATAAAGAAGGATATTTGCAGCCAGCCAGCCCAACCCAGCCTGTAGTAGGAAATGGCCCAAGAAAAGATGTAGGCTGCTTCCACATCGAAAATTAGGAAGAAAATGGCGACTAGAAAAAATGGAACTGGGTACCGCAGGCGGGCTGTGCCGGTTGGGATGATTCCGCTTTCATAGGGTCGCAGTTTTTCCGGATTCTCTTTCTTCTCCCCCAGCCAGGAAGCTAAGAAGAGGAGTACTGCCACCAAGCCTATTACCATAAGTGCATAGACAGCTAAGCTGAAAAGACCCGGCTCCCAGGGAGATAATGTAGCTCCATCAAGGATTGGCTGCACACGTCCTCCGGAGTGTCACCCCCAAAGTCCTCGTCTTCTTTAGGGTGAGGAAACTACAGGTTAGGAATATTGCTGATGCTTGCTGTATGGCCGCATAGGTTGCCCCAGGATAAAATGGATCTTGGAAAATTTTCTCAGGGGAAACCAGAATGAAACTTATGATAATTAAGAGTGCTTGGGAGTGCAAGCTCTTTTCCTCAGCACATTCAGGCAGATGCGAGGTTGCTACAACCTTGTCTCTGTACCCTAATAAGAACCGCTCGTGAGCTTGGGGTCAAGGGTATTGCGCACGGGGCAGAGGGCATGGAAAGCCAATTTCGGATTGCGGAATGCGGATTGTGGATTTGGGACGGCACAAGGCATTGAACATAGAGCATGGGGAAAAAACAGCTAGCAGCTGACAGCGGGCAGCAAGTAGAACACAGAAGTCAGAGATCAGATGTCTGAGGTCAGGGGTGAATCTGATGTCTGATGTCTGATCTTCGACTTCTGACCTCTGTGATTGAATTAGCTGCCGTTTACGTTTAGAATCTATTTTGGACTTTCAGTGACATGCGTTGCCCCCCACAGCAATCTAAACTTAATTTTGGCATCTAGAGATCATAGAATTACTCCTAAAGGATGGACTTGCAAGAGCAGATTCAGTTTTCAAATCTCTCTGGTGAGAAATTGGCAGGAACCTTTCACCTCCCTTCCGTAAATTCTCGCCATGGCATCATTCTCGGTCACTGTTTCACCTGCTCGAGACACACTAGGATTCTGCGCGACCTAAGTTTGGCTCTGGTGGAAGAGGGTTTCAAGGTACTACGTTTTGACTTTTCCGGAAATGGTCAGAGCGAAGGTAATTTTTCTGAATCCCTATATTCTAAACAGGTTGATGATATAAAGACTGCCGCCTCATTTATCTCCGCTCGAGGTGCCTCGTGGATCGGGCTGGCCGGCCACAGCATGGGAGCCATGGTCGCACTTCTCGCAGCATCGAAAATGGACAATATTAAAGCGATTTGCACCCTGGCTGCAAAAGCATCAGCTCTGCAAAGCTTTCACTTTCTCAGCCAAGATCAGATTCAGGCACTGCAGCGCACCGGCCGGGTCAACTTTATTAGCAGGGGCCGCAATCTAGAGCTTACCGAGGCTTTTTTTGCAGACGCAGCCCAATATGACCTCTCCTCCATTATGCCGTCTCTATCTCAACCTTTAATGGTGGTCCACGGGGACATGGACGAAATCATTCCGGTGGAGAATGCTTATAGACTTCTCCAGTACAAAAAAGTGAATACCGAACTGGCTATCATTGCCGGAGCCGACCATATGTTTAGCCAGGATGAGCATCGTCGAGAAGTTGCGCAAAAAGTGACAAAATGGTTCAAGGGGCTGGTCTCCAAAGAAGGATTTTAGATTGCGGATTTGATGCGGCATAGAGCAGAGGGCATAGAGCAAAGAGTAAAGGATTTTGAATTTGCCCTATGCCCCATGCTCCATGCCCTATGCCTGGAGCCATCGACACTATGCGCTCTGCGCTACGCGCCATGCGGCTACAACTTTAGGCATTTTAGACACTTTAGGCACTTCAGAAACTTTAGGCATTACATAGGGGTGGAAAAGCCATGGCTCTAACCGGTGCTTGGAATACCGAATTCATCGAGGAACAATACAACTTGTGGAAGTCTGAGCCAACAAAGGTATCTCGGGATTGGCAGTTTTTCTTTCAGGGCTTCGACTTGGCCTTTGCCAGAGATTCGGAAGTCGTCCTAGTTTGCGACGAAGATCAGGTCTGGCGGCAATCAATGGTGGAGGGATTGACCTATCGGTATCGCGATCTCGGTCATCTTTTGGCTTGTCTGGATCCTCTTGCGGCCTGTCCAACTGATCATCCCCTGCTTAACCCTGCAGCCCTTGGCTTGACGGACGATGATACGGATAGGGAATTCTATACCCGTCTTTTTCCTGGTAAAAATCTGGCCTCCCTCCGAGAAATCCTCGCAGTTCTAAAGGAAACCTACTGCCGCTCAGTTGGGGTGGAGTACATGCATCTACAAGACCCTGCAGAACGGCAGTGGTTGCAGGAGCGCATGGAACCGAGCAGAAATCGTCCAGAACTTTCAAAAGATGAAAAAATAAGGATTCTGCACAAGCTTTACCAGGCTTCCCTTTTCGAGCAATTCTTACATAAAAAGTACCTTGGTCAGACACGCTTCTCTCTTGAGGGCGCTGAGGCTCTTATCCCCATGCTGGATACCCTGCTCACCCAGGTGGCCGAACAGGGTTGTCGAGAAGTTATTTTGGGGATGGCCCATCGTGGTCGGCTCAATGTTCAGGTCAATGTCCTGGGAAAAACTTACGGAGAGGTGTTTTGCGAGTTTGAAAGCAATTACGATCCCGACACCATATTTGGCGCCGGCGATGTCAAATACCATAACGGCTTTATGGCTGACCTCAGGACAGCGAGCGAGCGGGAGATAAGGGTTTTGCTCCTCAACAACCCTAGCCACCTGGAATCGGTTAATCCTGTAGTCGAGGGTTTCACCCGAGCCCGTCAGGATATATTGGCAGGAGGTAATGGGGAAAAACAAGTACTGCCCTTGCTCATCCACGGTGACGCAGCCTTCGCCGGGCAGGGGGTCGTTGCCGAAACTCTGAATATGTCTCAGTTGGAAGGTTACTCCACCGGTGGCACAGTTCACATAGTGATAAACAACCAGATTGGCTACACCACCCTCCCCGAGGATGCCCGCTCCACTCGCTACTCCACCGACATGGCCAAAATGCTCATGGTGCCCATTTTTCATGTCCATGGTGAGAATCCACAGGCACTCATTCACGTCACCAAACTGGCCTGCGATTACCGCATGCAATTCGGTAAGGACGTGGTTGTTGATTTGGTCTGCTACCGCCGCTATGGACACAACGAGGGAGATGAGCCCTATTTTACTCAACCACAAATGTACGAGCGTATCAGAGAAAGACCGTCGCCTTATAAGATATATGGAGAACAGCTGCTCGCAGAAAAGCTTTTAGGTGAGGATGAGATCAAGGGGATCGAGACTGGGATTAATGAGGCTTTAGAGACATCCTTCACCACCATGAGAGAAAAACTGTGCTTCCTTCCTCGGGTGGAATTCTACGAAGACTGGGAAGGATTTAAGGGAGATTACTCACACAAACCTGCTCATACAGGTGTCTCCAAGAAGCAGCTCCTTGCTCTAGCCCGTAAGCTGAACCAAGCCCCCAAAGACTTCTCGCTTCATCCGAAGCTGGCGGCGCTGCTGACAAAAAGGTTGGAAACCATAGAAAATGGCGCAGGAATTGACTGGGCCAACGGAGAAGCCCTGGCCTTTGCTACTCTATTATCTGAAGGCCATCCTGTCAGGTTGAGTGGCCAAGACAGTCGGCGAGGCACCTTCAGCCAAAGACACAGCTCCCTGATAGACACCCAGACCGGGGAAAGATTCGTACCTCTTGAATCCCTGAATCACGGGCAAGCAAGATTTTATGCCTATGATAGTTTACTTTCTGAGACTGGAGTGCTGGGCTTTGAGTATGGCTATTCCCTGGCCCAGCCCAATGGCCTGATTATGTGGGAGGCCCAATTTGGTGATTTCGTCAACAACGCTCAGGCGGTAATTGATCTCTACATAAGCAGCGGCCAATCCAAATGGCAGAGGCTGAATGGCCTCGTATTGCTCCTTCCTCACGGCTTTGAGGGAATGGGACCAGAACACTCGAGTGCCCGCCTTGAGCGCTTCTTACAGTTGTGTGCCGAGGAAAATATTCAGGTTTGTTATCCCACAACTCCAGCTCAGTACTTTCATCTCCTCAGACGTCAGGTAAAGCGGGATTTTCGTAAACCCCTTGTAGTTATGACTCCCAAAAGCCTTCTACGAAATCCCCTTGCAGTTTCCAACCTCTCAGACCTGACTAAAGGATCCTTCCAAGAAGTCCTCGATCATGGTACTAACAATAAGTCATGCCGCCGCATTATCTTTTGCAGTGGCAAGATCTTCTACGAACTCTTTCAAAGGCGTCAGGATCTAAAAAGCACTGACATCAGCATAATAAGACTGGAACAGTTCTATCCCTTCCCCCATAAGCAACTGGAAGACCTTATTGCCAAGTATGATGGAGTAAAAGAGTGGTATTGGGTTCAGGAAGAACCTGAAAACATGGGAGGATGGAATTTTGTCCGCTCCCGCCTTGCCTCTCTGGTGCACAAGCACCTCAAGTACGTTGGCAGAGCGGATGCTGCAAGCCCGGCTACTGGTTTTCGCAATATATATAATAGGCAACAAGCGGCAATTATTGAAGAAGCGGTGGGACCACCGGAGAAAAAGAAGTAAGCAGCTGGCAGCCCTTCAATGTGATTGTGTAGGAGCAAGCTCTGCTTGCGATCAGATTCCATCGATTACTGATCTAGGATATGAGATATGGGATGTGGGAAGGCATAGGGCACGGGGCAAAGAGTAATCCATTTTTTATACTCCATACTCCATACTCCATGCTCCATGCTCTATGCTCCATGCCTCGTTAGACACTTTAGATCATTTTAGGCATTTGAAAATGGAGAAACCATGTTGCTAGAAATCAAAGTCCCTAGCGTGGGAGAATCAGTAACAGAAGCGACCCTGGCCCAGTGGTACAAGAAAGATGGCGATCAGGTTCGCAAGGGTGAACTGCTTTTCGTTCTCGAGACCGACAAAGTCACCCTTGAAATAGAAGCCGAAGCAGACGGGGTTTTGAAAGTATCAAAATCAGAGGGTGAAGCCATACCTATAGGTGGAGTTGTGGGCACAATTGATACCAAGGCTGCCCCGAAAGCGGTTGAAAAACCTGCCCCCACTGAAGCGGCAGAGCCGCCCCCTGAAGCTCCTACACCGCCTGCAGAGCCACCATCGCTAGAACCGGCTGCTGAAATCCCTCTTGCGGCCGAGCCAGTTCTGCCCCCCTCAGTTCGCAGGCTTGTAGCCGAAAAAAAATTGGATGCTTCCAAGATAAGGGGCACCGGTCCTGGAGGGCGAATCACCAAAGGCGATGTAATCCTTTTTCTGGAGCAGGCAGCGGTAACAATACCCAGCGAGGTTCCCGCCCCACAGCCAG
Organism: Deltaproteobacteria bacterium; assembly: GCA_022340515.1. Lineage (GTDB taxonomy): Bacteria > Desulfobacterota > Syntrophobacteria > BM002 > BM002 > BM002. Next base: position 1,044 of record JAJDNT010000200.1, on the reverse strand, counting down.
CTCTACCCCAGGAGGTTGCTCCTGCAATTGAAGAGTCCATTACTCGCAAGCCTATGAGCCAGATAAGGCAGCGAATTGCCGCCCGTCTGGTAGAAGCAAAGCAAAATACTGCTATGCTTACAACCTTTAATGAAATTGACATGACCAGGGTCCAGGAGATTCGGGCTCATTACAAGGAACCTTTCCAGAAAAAGTATGGAGTTAGGCTGGGTATCATGTCGTTCTTCATCAAGGCGTGTGTAGAGGCTTTAATGGAATTTCCCGAGTTAAACGCTTACATAGAAAACAAGGACATCATCTATCACAACTACTATCACTTGGGCGTTGCCATCGGTGCTGAACGTGGCCTGGTGGTGCCGGTGATTCGCGATGCAGACAAACTGAGCTTCGCCGAGTTGGAGCAGGCCATTATTCACTATGTAAAGAAAATCCAGGAAAACCGCCTCGAACTAGCCGACCTGGAGGGTGGAACTTTTACCATTACCAACGGTGGAGTGTTTGGTTCCCTATTGAGCACTCCCATTCTAAATATTCCCCAAAGCGGTATTTTGGGCATGCACAAGATCGAAAATCGCCCGATGGTATCGGGCGGTCAGGTCGTAGTGCGGCCAATGATGTATGTGGCCCTGACTTACGATCACCGCATTGTAGATGGAAGACAGGCAGTTACATTTTTGGTACGTATCAAGGAGTTTATCGAGGAACCAGACCGGATTATGATTGAAATCTAGTCCGCGTTCACTTTTTGTTGTCTGTTATCCCTCGTTCAGGCATAGGGCTTAGAGTGAGGAGCCAGGAGTCAGAATCCAGAATTCAGGAGAAAAGCAATAAAGAGTGATTTCTTTTCAACTACTGGCTACTGACTACAGGATTTATTGATTGCCGCTTTTAGATTTAAGTTCAGTTCAGTCATTTTAGACACTTTAGGCATTTTAGGCATTTCGGTTATTGGCCTAAACCTCAACATGGGACACAAAAACATGGCTAAGAATGAAACTTACGATTTGGTCATCATCGGCTCGGGGCCTGGTGGATATGTGGCAG
>JAJDNT010000093.1 GCA_022340515.1 Deltaproteobacteria bacterium | reverse complement strand
TGCTAGAGGGCCTCAAGCGGTCCCGCTCAGAGGCCATGATGTCTTTTGGCAACGATGAAGTTTATCTCGAGAAATGCTTACAGCGCCCCCAACACGTGGAGGTGCAGATTTTGGCGGACCAGCAAGGCAATGTGGTTCACTTGGGGACCCGCAACTGTTCTATTCAGCGTCGCCACCAAAAACTCATCGAGATTGCCCCGGCAGGCCTCAAAAAACAATTAACCGATGAGATCTGCACCGCAGCCGTTAAGGTCACTAAGGCTGCCAACTATTTGAGCGCTGGCACGGTGGAATTCCTCGTGGGGCCAGAGGGAGAATTCTATTTTCTCGAGGTAAACACGCGAATTCAGGTTGAGCACACAGTAACCGAGATGTTGACAGGTATAGATTTGGTAAGGGAGCAATTGCTTATAGCTCTTGGCGAGCCTATCAGCTTTTCTCAAGACCAAGTGGTGGAGCGTGGTTATGCAATCGAACTGAGAATCAACGCGGAGGATCCCAAAAATAACTTCTTGGCAAGTCCGGGAGTAGTGCAGGTGTACCAGTCTCCCGGGGGGCACGGGGTACGTTTAGATGGAGCCATATATCAGGGGTATGAAATTCCCCGCTACTATGACTCCATGCTGGTGAAATTAACCGTTTACGGTTACACCTGGCAAGAAGCGGTTGACCGGCTGGCCCGTGCCCTGAAGGGATTCGTTATACTTGGGGTCAAGACCACTATTCCCTATTTTCAGCAGATCATGCAGGAGCCGGATTTCATTCAAATGAAGTTCGATACATCCTACATTGATATTCATCCTCATCTGGTGGATTATCTGGAGGAGCAAAGGGAGATGGAGAAAATAGCTCGTCTTGTTGCCGAAATCAGCGCCTATGGATTCAACCCCCATACACAATAGTTCGCGCTCAGCGCAGAGCGCAGAGCGCAAAGCGATCAATGAGTTGTTTTTTAACGCTATGCTCAATGCGCAATTCCGAACGGAGTGAGGAAATGGAAGGTCGGATAACCACATCAATGAGCACCGGGGAAATCCTGGAAGTTTTGCGGAATGCAGAGGGATATTACCTGTGCAACAATGAAAGAGATGTTTCGCAATCTGACTTCAAGAATCGCTTGATGCCCATGACCACAGTACGGGTTGCTCCCTACAGGGAGGCAGCAGGGTTTTTTTCCTTAGAGGTAAGTGGAGGTGCTTCAGTACATGTTGATTTGATACGTAAACAGGTAAATCCCTTTGAAAGACTGCGTATTGCCAGAAGGGCCATGCCAAGGACGCTTCTTCAGGCTGTATGCCGAGGAGCAAGTCTGTTTGGCTATCGGCATTACCCCGACAACGTCATTAGGTTCACGGTGAGAGAATTTGCCAAATACGTTGATGTTTGGCGGATCTATGATTTTCTCAATCATGTTCCCAACATGATACCAGTTTTCGAGGAGGTCCAGAAGACAGGGCGGATACTCATGCCCAGCATCTGTTTCAGCACGGGCAAAGAACATACTGACGAGTATTACGTGGAGAAAGTAAAAGAAATCCTAGAAGTGACCGGACCCGATGTGATCATCTCCATAAAGAATCACTCCGGCTTGGGAACACCAAGGCGCATTGGTACTCTGGTGGAGGCAATTCGGAAATCTTCTCCTGAGGTTATATTGCACTACCACGGATGCAATACTGACGGTAACGATATCGGCCGGATGATCGCAGCGGTGTCAGCGGGAGTAAAGATCTGTGATGTGGCAGACCATGGTTTGGGCGCAGTTTACGGGCAGGCCCCAGCACTTACCTTGATCCAGACCCTGGAAGACTATGGGAAAGAAGCTGTTGGCATGGATGTTCAGGCTCTGGTGAAGGCGTCAGATGTCTTGCGGAGAGAGCGCAGAATCTATGAGCCCTTTGAGAATGTCTTCCGGGGACATGACCCAACTGTGGCCTCCTACAAGCTTACCGGTGGTGCGGCGGGTAGTACCTTCGAGCAGGCAGACAAAGGTGGTTTTCTTGATCGGATGCCAGAGATTCTTGAGGAAATGGCTCGAGTGCAGGTAGAACTGGGGAACTGGTGGTCAGTGACACCAGGATCGCAGATACTCTGGACCACGGCAATTAACAATGTGCTCTATGGTCGCTACGAGAGACCATCATTGGATCTGAAGAATCTAATCCTTGGCAGGTACGGACCGCTGCCTTTTTATGATCCTCAGGAATGGATATGCTCAAAGGTACTGGAATATCAACGATCCGATGGGAAAAAATGGCACCAGATTATTGTTGAAGAAGGAGGAATGGTTAAACCCAGGGATATAGACCTGGACCGGGAGCGAGAGAACCTAGAGGACAAATTGGGCCGTTCGATCTCTAATGAGGACCTGGCTCTTTATTTACTATACCCCTTTGATGGTACCTCCTTCCTAAAATTTGAGGCCCAGTATGGTAAAACTTGGCTTCTGCCGCCGGAGGTGTGGTTCCGACATGGTGGTTTTAAAGACGGAGAGCGCATTACCTTTCAGGACGATAATGGCAAGCCCCACTATATAGAAATAATCTCAACCCGACGCGAAGGAGCCACGGTGATTATTTCACTGCTAGTCGACCACGCCTTTCATACTCAGAGCGTGACTCTCAAGGGCGCAGATTCCTGTCCCCCTCCGGCTTGAAGGTAGGCATAGGGCATAGAGCAGAGGGCATAGGGCATGGAGCATAGAGTAAGGCGAGACGGGAGGTCGGGCGAGACGGGCGAGATGAGGATTTAAAGGCGGAAGTGGGCATGCGGAACGTAGAATTCTTTTCTGTACTGGTGTCCACCGGGCTAAACTGGCCAAAGCGCCCAAACTGGCTTAACGAATTGAAAGATTTGAACGGACAAATGAGAACGGGGGAATAGGGATGAAGCGAAGAAATGTTTTCTTAAAAATTATTCTCTCTTGCGCCCTGCTTGTTCTTTTGCTGCCTGATCTCTGGGCACAAAACTACGGTCAAATCCGAGCCATGAAGAACAGGGCAGAGACCGTAACTCGCCAAAAGAATCATTTTGTCGTTCAGGTATTGCGCTCATATAACATACCCTGCAAGGTTACCGAGGAGGGCATTGTTGCTCAGCTGCATATTCAAAATCACTGGTATGATGTCAAGCAAATTGAGATTGTCCCGGTAACTAGAGATATAGAAGGGGGTTATGAGGTCATAGCTCATGAAATATTCTTCTACACGGAAGGTGATATCCTCCATCTAGTTTCGGCAGTTAAAATCCAATAATTTCTCGTCAGGTCGTTCAAGTCGTAAAAGCTCGAGTAGTCGGTAGCCAGAATGGGAGAAAACTCTATATTTTTTCTTCCTGGATTTTGAGTTTCTGACTTCTGGTTCCTTACCCTATGCCCCATGCCTTTCATCAATCCGAAATCCGCAAGTGCATAGTGCCTAGTTGGACTCCTCGCTGTCATCTGCGGGTTCATCAAAGCGAAACTTGATCTCGTAGATCCCGTCTTCCAGGCTTCGGTGGATTACATAGCCGGTTTTACGAAACACTCGGAGCATTTTCCGATTAGCTGCCAATACGTATGCCATGAAACCGGTAACTCCTTTGCTTCGGGCTATTTCGGTCAAGTAGCAAACCAGGAAGGTTCCGATGCCCTTATGCTGTAATTCCGACCTCACGGCAAAATCTACCTCGGCGAAATTAGATTCTTGATCTAAGATATAGCGTCCCACCGCAATTATCTTTTCAGAGCCAATATCCCCCACAACCCCAATAATGGTCATCTCGTTTTCGTAATCGATGTTTACCATGGCCTGGGTGTCTCGATGGGGAAAGACTTTCATGCTCGAAAGAAATCGATAGTAAATATCTTCATCGGGAAGGGAGTAAAAGAATTCCTGCAGTGCTCTTTCATCGGTAGGCTTGATGGGACGGAAGAGGACTTCATTATCAGAGCCGAAAGCCTGGTGTCTTTCCCATTTTTCTGGATAGAACTGGTCAGGGGTAGAAAAGATGATTTGATCGTCGTATACATAGCGAATTTGCTTGGCTTGTCTTAACAGTTGTTCACGAAACCTTGGATGGGCAATGTTTATTAGACTCAAGGCCCTTTCGCGGAGAGTTTTGCCGTGCAGGTTGGCAATGCCGAACTCGGTGACCACGTAATGAGCAGAAGCTCTGGTGCCAACAACGCCGGCACCGAGACTGAGATGGGACACTATCCGAGACTTCTGTCCATCCGAACTAGTGCTGGGGAGCACAATTATAGACTGTCCACCTGGGGACCGTGATGCCCCGACGCTGAAATCCACATATCCTCCAAAGCCGCTATATACCTTATGTCCCAGGGAGTCAGCGCATACCTGTCCGGAAAGATCAACCTGCAAGGCTGAATTAATTGCCGTCATCTTATGGTTTTTACTAATGATTTCAGGATGATTGACATAATCGCTTGGATAGAATTCAACTTGAGGATTGTTGTGAACGAAATCAAAGAGCTTGCGCGTGCCCAGACAAAAACTTGCTATTATCTTGTCTTGGTGAAGGGACTTTTTCCTGCCGGTTATCACTCCATTTTCTATCAAAGGCAGATACGCATCGGTAATCATTTCTGAATGGACGCCAAGGTCCCTCTTGTCTGTCAGATGTGAGAGAACGGCGGTCAAAATCCTACCAATACCCACCTGGATGGTCGAGCCGTCTTCGACCAGTTTAGCCACGTATATCGCCATCCTTTCAGCAATGGCTCGACGCTCGGGTATTGCAGTCTCAATTAGCGGCTCTTCGTACTCAACTATGGCATCCAACTCAGTAACGTGGATAAAACTGTCACCTAAAGCTCTGGGCATCCTGGGATTGATCTGTGCCACCACATGATGTCCAAACTCGGCTGCAGCCTTGACCACATCCACAGAAACCCCCAAGCTACAAAATCCGTGCTCGTCTGGAGGAGATACTTGGATAATGGTAAGATCGAGATCCAGCACTCCACTTCTGAAGAGGTTTGGTGCTTGTGAGAGATAAACTGGGATGTAATCCGCCCGCCCCTCGAACACGGCCTCCCTTAAAGTGTCCGTAACGAAGAAGGTCTTGACCCGGCAGGCATGGAGCAGGTTTTCTTGGATAAAAGGACTTGGGCCCAAGGCCATAGAGTAGATTATCTCCACATCCACATACTGACCCAGGAGGGAAGCTAGAGCCTGCACCAGGTGTTGAGGCGTGCTGCAGCCGCTACCAATAAATATTCTGCTGCCACTTTTAAGACAGTGGGCGAGAGCTTCGGAAGCAGTGGTGAGCTTGTTCTGGTAAGCGTGATTCCAGTTTGCTTTATACATATCTTGCATTAACTATCATAAGTAAATTTTCTTCGCCAATTGAAACTGAACTCGAATAGACTTATTGTCCGGATTATATGGCTGGTTATAACACTGTTCAAGGGGTAGATGGTCGAAGGTTTTTCTTGACAACCATAGAGGCTCAATTTTTAATGAAAAAACTTTGCTTGGCCCGCATGTTTCAAAGGAGGGGTATTTATGAGTAGCCGGGGACTGGTTTTCCTATTTCCTGGACAAGGTTCTCAATATGTTGGCATGGGAAAAGTCTTCTATGACGAGTATCAGGAGGTCCGTGACCTCTTCTCCCGGGCCAACAAGATCCTCGAGATGGACATGGAGCAGCTCTGCTTCGAAGGCCCTGAAGATGAACTGGTGCTCACCCATAACGTGCAACCAGCAATCACCCTGATAAACATAGCATGCTCAATGGTGCTCAGGCTCCGAGGCGTAGAGGCTGCAGCTGCAGCCGGCCATAGTCTTGGAGAATACAGTGCCCTTCATCTGGCTGGAGTTATCGATGAAAGGGCTGTGCTGGAGCTGGTGCGGCTCAGGGGCCAGCTTATGCAGGGAGCAGCAGATGAGCAACCAGGCGCTATGGCAGCTATTCTCAATCTGCCGGCGGATAAGATCGACGAGGTTTGTGATACTTGTGAAATTGAGATGGCCAACTATAATTCACCAGGGCAAATAATCGTAAGTGGCTTTGAAGAAGGCGTTCTTAGGGCTATGGAGATCTGCTCAGATGCTGGGGCCAAAAGATGTGTCCGCCTAAATGTGAGTGGCCCATGGCATAGTCGGTGTATGGTGGCGGCCAAAGAGAAGTTTGAGCCTGAATTGGCCCAATACGCATTTCAAGATCCAAAAATCCCGGTTGTGGCCAATGTAAACGCTGACTATGTGCGAGACGGTAGTGGTGCTAGAGAGAATCTTGTCCGTCAACTATGTGCCCCCGTTCGCTGGCAGCAGTCAATGGAAAGGTTGATCAATGACGGGCATCAAAGATTTGTTGAAGTTGGACCTAAAAAGGTTCTAAAAGGCCTGATGCGGCAAATTGACCGCAATGCCGAGGTCTATAACGTGGACGATCTGGAGAGTCTGGAGGCATTTTTGAAATCAGTGAGGGAAGAAGAGTAATAAGCCAGGGAGCATATGGCATAGAGCAGAGGACAGAATTTGGGATTGCGGATTGCGGATTGCGAATTCGAGACTTGAGATGTGAGATGTGGAATACGGTTTACCATTCACCGTTTACGCTTTGAACGATTTCTACGACTTCAACGATTAAAAACTGACGCTATGGGCACTGCGCTACGCTCATGAATGAAAAATGAAAAAAATGACAGGAGGTCCTTATGCGGAGGCAGCTTGCTAGGGTGAAGGAGAGTGTGGCCTTTCTCGAAGGGGAGACCAAACTTCGCCCACAGGTAGCAGTCGTGCTAGGAACTGGTTTGGGCGGGCTAGCCGATAAAATAAAAGCTGCTGCCGTGATTCCCTACAAGAAGATACCAAATTTTCCCATTCCAACAGTGGCAAGTCACCAGGGCCAATTAATATTTGGCTCCTTAGGAGGTAAAAGGGTAGCGGCAATGCAGGGCCGTTTCCACTTTTACGAAGGCTACGAAACAAAGGAGATCACTTTTCCTATTAGGGTCATGGCTGCCATGGGAACAAAGACCTTGCTCATCTCTAATGCTGCTGGCGGACTTGACCTTTCATTCAGAGCTGGTGATCTCATGCTCATCAGAGATCATATAAATCTCACCGGTCAGAACCCACTGAGAGGAGATAACGTAGATGAATGGGGACCGCGCTTTCCTGATATGACAGCACCTTATAACCGTGGGCTCATTGATCTGGCGCAAAAGGCAGCTGAGGACCTGGGCATAAAAATCCATAAGGGTGTTTATGTCGGTGTTCCAGGTCCTAGTATGGAAACGGCGGCAGAAACCCGTTTTCTTCGCGTAATCGGGGCTGATGCAGTGGGAATGTCCACCATACCTGAGGTTATAGTTGCGGTACATGCTGGGCTCAGGGTTCTCGGGTTATCAGTGATCACCAATGTGAATGATCCAGACAACTACCAGCCGGCTCCTCTGGAGCAGGTCATAGTCACGGCAAAAGGGGCGGAACCAACTCTGGTGCGGCTGGTGGAAGAGATTCTGAGAAGGATGTAAGCGGAAGAATTTCGAATTGCGGATTTCGCCCGCCGGCCTCGCCTGAGCGAGCAGGCTCGCGATGGCCGGCAGGGATTGCGGATTGATCAAAGGCATAGAGCATAGGGCATAGAGCATAGAGTAAGAAGCCAGAAGTCAGAATTCAGAATCGAGGCGGCAAAAACATATAGAGATTTCTCCCGCTCTAGCTACTGACTAGTTAAGCTTCTGCGGTTTGAACGACATTTAGGCATGAAAGCGAGCAATCGACAATGAACCAAAGGACCGGGATTAGAACTCCAGTTGATCTCCTGATCCACAACGCCAAGGTGCTCACCCTCAACGATTCCGATGACATTTTTGATCCAGGAGTTGTTGCCATTCGCAATGACGAAATAGCATGGGTTGGCCCCGAAGGCTCATGGCCCAACCAATTTGAACCGCGGGAACGGCTCAACATGGCTGGCGGTTTGATAATGCCTGGGCTAATAAACGGTCATACCCATGCGGCCATGACCTGTTTTCGAGGACTGGCCGATGACCTGCCTCTTTCTGTCTGGCTGAATGAACACATCTTTCCTGCCGAGAAGAAGATTGATGGTGAATTAGTCTACAAAGGGACTCAGCTAGCCTGTGCCGAGATGATTCTTGGTGGTATTACCACCTTTTGCGACATGTACTTGTTCGAAGATCAAGTGGCGAGAGCGGCTGACGAAGCTAGGATGCGTGCCTTAGTGGGTGAGGTCCTCTATGATTTTCCTTCTCCCAATTATGGGCCGCCGGAGCAAGGTCTGGCGTTTACTCGGGATCTCATTCAGACCTGGCAAGGCAATCCCCTAATTTCCGTGGCGGTGGAGCCACATGCGGTGTACACCTGCTCTCCTGATCTGCTCTATCAATGTAGGGATATCGCGGAAGATTTCCGGGTTCCCATGATTATCCATCTTTCTGAATCGCAGGATGAGGTGAGGCAGGTAAAGGAACGCTATGGCCTCTCACCGGTGTTCCACCTGGAGCAACTGGGACTCCTGTCACCCCAATTAATTGCCGATCATTGCGTGGTGCTGACAGAGGCAGAGATGGACGTTCTTGCCGAACGTGGTGTCCGGGTAGTGCACAACAATGAGAGTAATATGAAACTCGCCAACGGCGTTGCTCCTGTGGCGAAACTTCTGGAACGGGGAGTGGCTGTGGGCCTAGGGACTGATGGTTGCGCCAGCAACAACAATCTGGACATGCTGGCCGAGATGGATTCTGTGGCAAAACTTCATAAGGTATATCGGATGGATCCAACCATAATGAAGGCAAAAACAGTCGTCCAGTTAGCCACAAGAGGAGGAGCTCGTGTATTAGGGCTGGAGGAACTAGTTGGATCCTTGGAGCCAGGCAAGAAGGCGGACCTCATCGGCCTGGATTTGGATAGGCCCCACCTAACCCCCCTGTATAATATATATTCTCATGTTGTTTATGCGGCATCCGCGGCCGACGTTACCCTCAACATAATTAATGGGAGGATAGTGATGAGGGATGGTGAGCTACTCACCCTGGATGTGGAAAAAGTCATGGCCGAAGTTCGCGCCATTGCGAAGAAGATTAAGAGTTAGGCCTACAGGGCATAGAGCATAGGGCATAGAGCATAGAGATAAGTAGGCAGAATCCAGAATCCAGGAGGAAAAAAATATGGAGAGCTTTCTCCCATTCTGGCTACTGGCTACTGACTACTTGAGCTTTTTCGATTTGAACGACCAACTGTTGAAGCAAGCTCTGCTTGCGATTGAATTGCGAAAGCTGAGATGATGAAGCAGGACAGAGAGAACAAAATCAGGGCAGACCTAATGGTCACCGGCGATTATGTTCTAACTCTCAACTATGAAAAAAAGGTTTTGGAAAAGGGAGCTTTGGCCATTACGGGAGATTCTATTATTGCCGTGGACAAAGCATCTGTCTTGAAGGAAAAGATCGAAGCTCGAGAGATACTGGATGCATCTGGCTGCCTGGTGATGCCCGGACTGATCAATCTGCATACCCACGGGGCTATGACCTGCTTCCGCGGTTTGGCTGACGACCTGCCCCATCAGGAATGGCTTCACGAGCACATTTTCCCTGCCGAAGCGCACCACTTGAGCGAGGAAACGGTCTATTGGGGCACCATGCTGGCGATTGTTGAGATGATCAAAAGTGGCACAACTACCTTTTGCGATGGCTATTTCTACGAGGACGGTGCAGCCAGGGCAGTGGCTGGCAGCAGGATCAGGGCGGTCGTTGCTCAGGGAGTGATCGATTTCCCTGCTCCGGGCGTGCCCGATCCAAAGATCAACGTGAAAGCCGCAGAAGCTTTTGTTTTTCGCTGGCAGGGTAAGTCGCCCCACCTCATCCCGAGTATTTTCTGTCATTCCCCTTATACCTGCTCGCCCGAGACACTGACCAGAACCAAAGAGGTTTGCAGGGAACATGGGATCCTCTTCCAGATTCACCTGGCAGAAACCATGAACGAGGTGGAAGAGATCCAGAAGCGCTATGGGCGGCGACCGGTGGAGCACCTCAGGGCCCTAGGGTTGCTTGATGCAGAAACGCTCTGTCATCACGCGGTGTGGGTTACTAACGAGGAAATAGAACTTTTAAAACAAAACGGTGTTGGAGTCTCACACAACCCGGAGAGTAATATGAAGTTGGCTTCAGGGGTGGCACCTGTGCCAGAAATGCTAGCCAGTGGGATCAAATTGGGCCTTGGCACCGATGGATGCGCTAGCAACAATAACTTGGACATGTTCCAAGAAATGGACACTGCTGCAAAGCTTCATAAAGTGCACTGGCGTGATCCCACTCTTTGTTCCGCAGTGCAGGTTGTGGCCATGGCTTCCACTGGGGGGGCGTCTGCTCTGGGAATGGGAGGGATACTGGGTTCACTGGAGTCCGGGAAAAAGGCTGACATAATCACCATCGACCTGAACAAGCCACATCTTACTCCCATGTACGAGCCTTGTTCTCACCTGGTTTATGCGGCAAGAGGGGCTGATGTCCGTGATGTTATCATTGACGGTCGAATGGTTATGCGCCAACGACAACTTCTTGATATTGATGAACAGGAAGTAATGGGAAAAGTAAGAGAAATTGCTGCCGCAATCCGCTAAGTGCATAGCGCAAAGCGACAATGAACCCAAGATTAAAACAAGACTGGTATAGGGTTCCCACTTTTGTTAATTTTATTGGATACTAAATCATTTAATTGGCAAAGATTGGACTAATAAATTTCCCATCGCGATGCGCTCTGCCCTTTGCGCTGTGCGATTCGGAGGGAAAGACATGCAAATTCTTATTTCTGGCTCCTTGGCTTACGATCGCATAATGGATTTCCCTGGAAA
>JAJDNT010000157.1 GCA_022340515.1 Deltaproteobacteria bacterium | reverse complement strand
CTATCTCATCATTTGGAAGGTTTCGACAAGTGCCGTCGTAATGATAGTCTTCCTTTCTCTTTTTTGCCTCTTCTCGCTTTTTTTCCAGCTCCTCTTGGGTACAGAAGCATTTGTAGGCATGGCCGACTTCCACCAGTTTGTGCGCCGCTCTCCGATGATCATCCGCGTAAGTTGATTGAAAATAAGGACCTTCGTCCCAGGTGATTCCGAGCCACTCAAGCCCATCTACAATGCCCCGGATAGATTCCTCAGTGGACCTTTCAATGTCAGTGTCCTCAATGCGCAGGACAAACTTTCCTCCTGTCTTTTGAGCAAAAAGCCAGTTATAGATAGCTGTTCTGGCTCCACCGATGTGTAGGTATCCCGTGGGACTAGGCGGAAAACGTACTCTTACCTCTTCCATCTGCCTGTACTCCTCCCCGGCAGTCAATAAAACTATTACAAAAGAGTCGCCTTTGAGCTGATCCAGGTGTCAGATTTCAGGTGTCAGCAAAAAAAATAAAAACTGAAACCTAAACAGTGAACCCTGATACCTGAGTCATTTAAATAATAATACTAAAATTTCATTTTGTCAGAGGAATTACTTCTTAAGGCGGAGAAGATCTCCTCTGCCAGTTTGCTGCTCACACCTGGAACCTGACTAATTTCCTCAACCTTAGCTTGAGCCAACTGGTTTACCGAGCCGAAATGTTGAATCAAAGCGCGACGTCTCTTCGGTCCTATGCCAGGGATATCATCCAAGCGCGAGTGAAGGATGCTTTTTCGGTGACGCTTTTGATAATACTCTATGGCAAAGCGATGGGCCTCGTCACGCAGGCGGCCGAGGAGAAATTGTAATGGGGGATCGTTCTTGAGTAGTAAAGGAGTCTTTCTTCCCGCCAGATAAAGCCTGTCACCTTCAGCTGATTCAACCTGTTTTGCGGTCCGTTGCCTTTTCGCCAGAGCCACCACCGGCACCCTCCCCTTCAAGTCAAGATCATCAAGGATGGCCATGGTCTGGTTTAGTTGCGCCTTGCCGCCATCAACCACGAGAAGATCTGGCAATACTTTCGAGTCTCGCACATCAGTAAATCTTCTTCTTATAACCTCAGCCATCATGGCTGGATCGTCTATCTGAAAAACATCCCGGATACGATACCTGCGGTAGTCCGTCTTGTTCGGCTCGCCATCCTTAAAAACTGTAAGTGAACCCACCGAAAACTGGCCGCGGAAATTGGATATGTCAACACACTCCAAGCGATGGGGAAAAGATTTTAACTCCAACCTTTGTTGTAATCGCTCCAGCGCAGGAAGAGGATCTGTAGGCTTTGGCATTTCACTCATTAGATAGTTGGCTGCATTCTTACAGGCCATGATTAACAAACGCCTACCCTCTCCTCTTTTGGGCACCCGAAGGGTGACCCGTTTCTCTTTAAGGTCTGACAGCCATTCCTCCAATAAATCTTGTTCTAAAACAGGCTCACTCATCAATATTTCATCAGGGATCGACCTGTCCTCTTCGTAATATTGCAGAATAAAACCACGCACCACCTCTGGAGCGCTGCTCTTACTGTCTTTGAAGACAAAAGCCCGACTTCCAACCATGCGACCTTCTCTGATAAAGAGGACGGCCAGGCCAAGATTCTCTCCAGCTTCATGCGTGCCAATCACATCCTGATCTTGAAAGCGGGAAGAGACGATTAGCTGCTTCTCCAGGGTCTTTTCCACAGCAATCAGACGGTCTCGGTACATGGCGGCCTTTTCAAACTCAAGCTCATCAGCAGTTCGCTCCATTTCCCGTCGCAATTTAATCTGAAGGTCCCGAGTGCGACCTCTCAAGAAAAGTACTGCCTGCTCCACTACCGGCGCGTATTCCTCAGGTGTGATGGTACCGGCGCACAATCCAAGGCAACGACCCATCTGGTGATTCAAACAAGGACGCTGGCGGCTCTTAAACTTGCGGCCGCTGCACTGACGCAAAGGGAACATACTGTGTAACACCTTGAGAGTCTGCCTCACTGCCTGAGCTGAAGCATATGGGCCAAAGTAAAGGGCTCCGTCTTTACGAATTTTTCGCACCAAACTTAACCTTGGATAATCTTCTTTTGGATCCAGGCGTAGGACCAGATATCTTTTGTCGTCCCGCAGAACTACGTTGTATCTGGGCTGGTGATGTTTGATAAGATTTGACTCAAGAATGAGTGCCTCTTTCTCTGAAGCTGTGATAATGAAATCCACATCCGACACCTTCTTGATCAACACCCGAGTTTTGGCAGAAGAGTGATTCTTTTCCCGAAAATATGAAAGAACCCGCTTGCGCAGGTCCTTTCCCTTTCCCACATAGAGAATCTTACCTTTGGGATCCTTAAAAAGATAGACACCTGGGCTTGAGGGTAGGCTCTCCAGCTTTTCTTTAAGTTTGACAGGTCTGGTCATGTTAGTTTCGCATAGCGCATGGCGCATAGCGTGCTTTGGTCTAGCCGTTCAAACCGTTGAAGTCGTTGAAATCGTTCAAATCGTAAATGGTAAACGGTGAACGGTAAACTGTGGAAATCGTCCATTCTTAGCTCTTAACTTTGAACTTGGAACTTGAATCGTCTGTCATCTGTCCTCTGCGCTTTAATAAACTTCCAACCTCAGTTCTCTTAGATCCCTTATTTCATCGCGCAAATGGGCGGCTTCCTCAAATTCTAGGTTGGCGGCCGCCTCTTTCATCTCTTTCTCTAATCCTGCGATGTACCGATCCAACTCTTCAACTGTTTTGTATGGCACAATTTCTTCCTCCACAGTCGGTACGGTTACATAGTCAGACTCGTAGACGGAATCTAGAATATTATGAATTTCCTTCCTGATGCTTTCCGGGGTAATCCCGTGCCTTTCATTATATTCAGCCTGCATTAGACGTCTTCTCTTGGTCTCCTCCACCGCTCTGCTCATTGATGGGGTGACTTCGCTTCCATAGAGGATTAGCTTTCCAGCCACATTACGAGCTGCCCTGCCGCAGGTCTGGATTAGTGATCTTTCCGAACGCAGAAAACCCTCTTTATCTGCATCCAGGATTGAGACCAATGAAACCTCTGGAATATCCAGACCTTCTCTGAGTAAATTTATGCCAACCAAGACATCAAAGCGCCCAAGTCGCAAATCGCGGATGATTTCCACTCGCTCGATGGTATTTATGTCTGAGTGAAGATAACGGACTCTTATCCCCATGTCTGTGAGATACTCGGTGAGATCCTCCGCCATTTTCTTGGTCAGGGTGGTAACAAGAATTCTTTCATTGCGCTCTGCCCGGCGACGTATCTCGCCGATGAGGTCGTCAACCTGATGTTCCGCGGGCCTCACGCTGATCTGGGGGTCCATGAGCCCCGTGGGCCGGATTATCTGCTCTACCACAACTCCCTGGGCCTTCCTCAGCTCATAGTCTGCTGGGGTAGCCGATACATAAATAATCTGCGGCGCTACAGCCTCGAATTCTTCGAAGGATAATGGCCGGTTGTCCAGGGCGGAAGGAAGACGGAACCCGTACTCCACCAGCGTAAGCTTCCTTGACCGGTCTCCACGATACATTCCCTGTAACTGCGGCACGGCAATGTGGCTTTCATCGATAAAGAAAAGGCTGTCATCGGGATAGTAATCCAGCAAGCAAGGAGGCGGCTCCCCTGGTGCCCGGCCCGTAAGGTGGCGCGAGTAGTTCTCAATCCCGGTACAGTAGCCCAGCTCCTGGAGCATTTCTAGATCGAAACGGCTTCGCTCTTCCAACCGCTGGGCCTCCACTAGCTTTCCTTGCCCCCTCAATTCAACCAGTCTTTCCTGAAGCTCAATTTGTATATTCTTAATGGCCTGCTCCAACATCGGCCGCGTAGTGACATAATGACTCGCTGGATAAACTGCCAACCGGGAGAGTTCTCCTACCGGCTTTCCCCACAAAGGATCAATCTCAACTAACCGCTCTACCTCGTTGCCGAAGAACTCAATTCGAACGGCCCGCTCTTCCTCGTGGGCCGGGAAGATTTCCACCACATCGCCCCTGACTCTAAAGGTACCTCGGTGGAAATCCATATCGCTCCGCTGATAATGGATCTCTACCAATTTCCTCAGTACTTTATCCCGCTCGATTTGTTGTCCTCGATCTAGGTGTAGGAGTAGGCCCTGATACGCCTCGGGAGAACCCAGACCGTAAATACATGAGACGCTAGCCACAATGATGACGTCACGCCGCTCGAGCAAGGAGCGAGTGGCCGAGTGCCGCATCTTGTCGATCTCTTCATTTATTGAGGCATCCTTGGCGATGTAGGTGTCCGTCTGGGGAACATAAGCTTCCGGTTGGTAGTAGTCGTAGTAAGAGACAAAATAGGCCACAGCGTTGTGGGGAAACAATCTTTTGAATTCCCCATAAAGCTGGGCCGCCAGGGTCTTGTTGGGAGCAATCACCAGGGTAGGCTTCTGGACTTTGGCGATGACATTTGCCATAGTAAAAGTCTTGCCTGATCCGGTGACCCCTAGAAGCACTTGGTGCTTGAGCCCCTGCATTACACCGTCCGCCAGAGCTTCGATGGCACCGGGCTGATCGCCCCCGGGCTCAAAGTTTGTCACCAATTCAAAGGGTCTCATCGCGATTACACTCTTAACCTATCACCAATTACCCATAGGGCGGCAAAGGAGAGCTAACTTCTACAATATTTTTTAGTAGGGATGAAAATTATAGGACTTGCCAAGGACGGTGGCAAGACATTCCGCTTATTCCTTTTATGCATTGAATAGTCTGCCACGGAGAAATATAATGATTAACTTCTCTTGTGTAACATAGAAAACCCGGTCCCCTGGTCCAGTTCACATATCAATGGTATTGTCGCTAAAGAGAAGCAGCGATTTTGGAGTACTGGAGTATTGGAGTGATTGAAAAAGCCAAAGCTAAAAAATACAGTTGAATTAGTCCCCGCATTACTCCATTACTCCACCACTCCATTACTCCAGCGTACTGTCTCATAAGAAAGAACCATTGACCCCCCCTGGGGTTGGCTAACTTTTTAGAGAAAGGAGCCCCTATCATGGCTTTAACGGATCCTGCCCCTCCCA
>JAJDNT010000091.1 GCA_022340515.1 Deltaproteobacteria bacterium | reverse complement strand
TACCGCCGGGAGCTCAAGGAAAAATACCGACTCTCTTTTGGAGTGGAGCCTGGCAAAGATCGACTGGCCCTTTCTATACGCTTGAGTTTTTAAGGATAGGCAGAAAATATCTTACGGGTGGTGTACAATAGTCTAAAAAGTTAGGGATTGCATAGATGCAGCTAGGTGCGGATGCCAGGGAAAGCATCAAGCCTTTTAGATTGGTCAAATATTTTTCAATGACCAGTTTGGTGGTGATTTTTATTCCGACCCTGTTGCTCTCAATCTTCATCTCTCAGCGGGCCAAGAATGAACTTCTCAGAAAAAGCGAGCAATACGCCCTCCTCGTGGCCACGAACTTGAACCACCAAGTTTTCACCCAATTTGTCCTGCCCACTGTACTCAAATACGGTAGGATACAGCTTGGCAACCCTAAACAGTATGAACGGATGGATAAAGTTGTTCGTAACACCATTCACGGATTCAATCTCTACAGGGTGGACGTCTACGATCTAGATGAGGTGGTTAGCTATAGTACCGACCGTTCTTTGGTTGGGCTCACAGGTTTGGGCGGAATCGATTTTAAGTTGGCCCGTGAGGGTAAATCATCATCCCAGCTCATCTCTCGTGGAAGTTTCCTTGGGTTCGAGTTAGGAGCAGTAGCGAAGCAAAGGCAGCTCAAGACTTACATCCCCTTTCGCATGGAAAGACCGCTGGGGAGGGGCTATGGCCGCATTCTGGGGGTGTTCGAAATCACCCAAGATATCTCTGAGGACTACTCAGCCATCACCCGTTTCCAGAACATAATTATAGCGAGCCTTCTAGGGGTAATGAGCCTGCTCTTTTTTGTCTTGCGTTTCATTGTAAAACGAGGAGAAAAGATCATCGCCGAAAGAGCAGAAGAGAGGCGTCGTTTAGAGGATCAGCTCCATCAGGCTGAGAGGATGGCAGTCCTGGGGAAAATGGTGGCTGGTATCAGCCATGAGATCCGGAATCCACTTGGAATCATTGGTTCTACCGCCCAACTTCTACACCATAAAATGGACGAAGATGACCCCAAAAAACAGCTGGGTGAAATAATTATGGAGGAAACGAGTCGTCTCAACTCCATCGTCACAGGGTTCTTGGATTTTGCCCGTCCCACTGCGCCGAACTACTCTGAGTGCAGGGTGGATATGGTTCTGGAAAGAAACCTCAAATTCCTAGAGGTTGAATTTGAGCGGCGACATATCAGGGTGGAGCGTCGCTTTGCTGAAAACGGCAGGCCGGTTATCGCCGATGGCGATCTTCTATATCGTGCCTTCCTTAACATTTTTGTTAATGCCATGGAAGCGCTTGACCATGGGGGTACTATCCGGGTGGTAACTCGCTATCGGGACCGCCTAGAGGATACTTTAGAGGTTATTATTGCGGACACGGGTTCCGGTATTTCCAGGGAAGATGTGGGGAAAATATTCGATCCCTTTTTCACTACTCGCAAGACCGGAACCGGCTTAGGACTTGCCATCGTGCGAAACATAATCGAAAGTCACGGGGGCACGGTCGATATCAAGAGCCCACCCCCGGAGGACCTGGGGCAATTAGAAAAAAAAGGGACAGCTATTATCATTTCTCTGCCCGTGAACCCAGAGCGTTAGGCACTACGACCGGCTGACAGCGGGCAGTTGGCAGCCAGCAGGGAAAATTTAGTATCGGGATATCTAAAGTTACATAGATTGATAATTTAAGAGAAAGTCATGGAAACCATTCTTATCGTTGATGACGAAAAGAATTACCTACTGGTTCTAGAGGCACTGTTAGCAGACGTGGGTTATGAGGTGATTACCTGTGACAATACCACTGAGGCTCTTGAGGTTACCACCAGTCATGACCTGGATTTGGTCATCACCGATATGAGGATGCCTGGTGTGGACGGGATGGAGTTTCTGGCTCAACTGAAAGGTCGGCAACCTGAGATCCCTGTGATCATGATGACAGCCTATGCCACAGTGGAAAAGGCTGTAGAAGCTATGAAGCGGGGCGCCTTTGATTACATTACTAAGCCGTTCAAGAATGAAGAACTTATACTGACCATTCGTAAAGCCCTAGAGATGCACCGGCTCAAGCAAGAGAACCGTTTGCTCAGCCAGGAACTGCAAGAGCGCTTTAAATTCGGGAACATTGTGGGCAAAAGCAAAGTTATGCGTCAAGTGTATGAGATTATCGACAAGGTGGCGCAAACAAGGGCATCGGTGTTGATCACTGGAGAGTCAGGCACAGGCAAAGAACTTATCGCTAGGGCTATACATTTTAACAGCCCCAGGCGTGATAAGCCTTTTGTTTCGGTCAACTGTTCAGCTCTACCGGAAACGCTGCTGGAGAGCGAGCTATTTGGCCACGAGAGGGGTGCATTTACCGGGGCTGTCACTAGAAGAAAAGGTCGTTTCGAGCTGGCTCACAACGGAACATTATTCCTGGACGAAGTGGGGGATATGTCTACTGCTCTTCAGGTGAAGTTACTTAGAGTTCTGCAGGAATTAAGATTTGAGCGTGTGGGCGGTACTGTCACCCTGCAGGTGGATGCCCGCTTGCTAGCCGCTTCTAACCGTGACCTTAAGCGCGAGGTGGAACTCGGTCGTTTTAGAGAAGATCTCTACTATCGTTTGAAAGTCGTCCACATAAACGTTCCCCCACTCAGGGAACGGCGTGATGACATACCACTTTTAGTTCACTACTTTCTCAGAAAGGTGGCGAAGGCCAATGGGCTTCCAGTGAAAAATGTAAGTCATGAAGCAGTTAGGTATCTTTACCAGTATGACTGGGTTGGTAACGTCCGCGAACTTGAAAATGTCATCGAACGGGCAGTAATTCTGTGCGACGGTGACGAAATCAGGCCGCAAGATTTACCGGAGGAATTATTTCAGAAAAGACTTCCAGGGATGAATGACGGAATAGCAGAGGAAGCCCCCCGTGGTCTAGAAATGAGCGGACCTGGGGATTTGCTTCCTTATCTTGGTCTTAACGCCCGCCAAGCAAAGGCAATAAATTTTATAAAGAAAAACGGCTATATCACCAACGATTACTATATCCAAATCAACCAAATCTCCGATCGTCATGCCAGGCGTGATCTGAGTGAACTGGTGGAAATGGAGATTGTGGCAAGAGTTGGTAAAGGGCGGAGCACCAGGTATGTTCTCAAATAGTCCGGATTATGTCCGGATTATGTCCGGATTATGTCCGGATTATCAATTCCCTTAAGAGGTTAACCTAGAAAGGTCATGCATAGTATCCAAAAAATACTAGTCTTTTCAATGCCATATAAATATGTAATGCAGGGGCTACAATGGCAAGAAATTTGCTAAGGGTATAAGAATGAGTAAGGATGGTAAGGTTTATTTAATAATGAAAGCCCTGCCTTCTTGACTCTTCAACTCTTTTTCTCCTTTCTCAGACTGCCTGGATGTGGCCCCGTCCGGGCGGTCGTTTTTTTTGGGCTCAAACATTCCATAACTCCCCACGCCCGGATGCGCCCTATTTGGGTCTTGACAAAGGATCTGCCTATTGCTAATTTTCTTAGCACTCCGTAGAGAGGAGTGCTAATATAAAGGGTCTATGAAACAATTGGTGAGGGGAGAAAGAGCTCGACGCGTGCTCGAGGCGATTATCCTCGAGTATATAAGTGGTGGTGTGCCTGTGGGGTCTCGGGCCTTAGCCAAACGCTATGGCTTGAACGTTAGCCCGGCAACAATAAGAAATGTCATGGCAGACCTCGAGGAGCTTGGTCTTCTTTATCAACCCCATACTTCAGCCGGCAGGATTCCCACCGACCTTGGCCTGCGGGTCTACATTGACTCGATCCTGAAAATAAAACAACTAAGCAGCGCAGATAGGGAAAGGATCAGACGATCCTATAAAGGAGGAGTGGCTCGGGTTGAGGGTTTGCTGAAAGAAACCTCCAAGGTTCTTTCCTCCTTCTCCAAGCAGGCTGGTGTGGTCCTAACACCTAGACTATCTCTGACTGTGTTCAAACGGATTGAATTTGTCCGTCTGCGGGCTAAGATGGTCATGACCATTCTGGTTTCTCAGGCCGGGATTGTGCACAACACCATTTTTGAAATCGATGGAGATATTTCTCAGGAGGAATTGGATAAGTACAGCCGTTATCTCAATGATATGTTACAGGATCTTACCCTCCATCAGGTTAAGGCGCGGCTTCTGGATGAGATGAAAAAGGAGAAAGTATTATTTGATCGATTACTCTCCAAGGCCCTGGAATTGAGCCAGAAAGCTCTGCAAGAAAACCTAGAGGATAGTGAGATCTACATAGAAGGCAGAACAAATCTCCTGGATAATCCAGAATTTGCTGACGTTGAGCAGATGAGACGCATCTTCAATGCTTTTGAGGAAAAAAGTAAGATAATAGATCTCTTGGATAAAAGTATGTCCGCTGGGGGAGTAAACATTTTTATTGGCTCTGAAAGTGAGCTGCTGGACATGGGAAGTGTGAGCTTTATTACTTCTCCTTATACCAGCGGCGATGACATTCTGGGTACTCTCGGCGTGATTGGCCCTACTAGGATGGACTATTCTCGGATTATTCCTTTAGTGGACTACACTGCCAAGCTCTTGAGCAAAATGTTGGGAGAAGCTCTTTAATTTTGGTTAGAAAACTATATTTTTTCCCGGCTCCCTTATTTTTTGGGGAGTTTTGTTTTTAATAAAGGAAGTGGGTCTTGACTGATCGTTAATCGTAATTATTAGAAGCGTATGGAGGAGGAAGGTGGTTGCGAAAAAAGAGGGAAGAGTAAAGGTTCAGGAAAAAGACAAAGAAGTGCAGCAACAGCAAAGGGAGATCGCTCCTGAAATTGAAAATAAAGCCAAAGCGGAATTAGAGGCGGAGGAGTTATTCGACCCTGAAAGTGCCGATAGAGAAGAGCTTCTGGCCAAGTTCAAAGATTTGGAGGAGCAACTCGGGAAAACTGAGGAGCGGGTCCTGCGCACTGCGGCAGATGCAGAAAATTTCAAGAAAAGGCTACAGAGAGAAAAAGAGGAACAAACTCGCTACGCCAACGAAACCTTTATGCGCGATCTACTTCCAGTGGTAGACAACCTAGAGAGGGCCCTCCAGCATGCAGCAGCCGTGCCAGACCAGCAGGGGTTGTTAGAAGGTCTTAACATGACTCTTAAGGGTTTCCTAGACACTCTTGCTAAATTTGGCTGTATGGCAATTGAGGCGGTAGGAAAAACCTTTGACCCCAACTTCCACGAGGCTGTTTCCCAGGAGGAAAATGCAGAGGTTGAGCCGAACACTGTGCTGAAGGAACTTCAAAAAGGTTACTTGCTCAAAGAAAGGCTGTTGCGACCAGCAATGGTAATTGTCTCCAAGCGAGCCACTGAGGTGGAAAGAGATAGTAGAGAAAAAAAACCAGCCGAGTCTGAAAGGGCAAGAAATGGTGAGGTCAAAATACCAATAAGAAAAATTTAATTAAGTTAGGTGTATCTAGGAAAGCAAATTTGGATGGGAGATGAAGGAGGAAAAAAAATGGGAAAGATTATCGGCATTGATTTGGGGACCACAAACTCAGTCGTTGCGGTGATGGAAGGAAAAGAGGCCAAGGTCCTCACAAATGCCGAAGGAAGCCGCACGACCCCCTCTATCGTAGCTTTTACGGAGAGTGGTGAACGACTTTTGGGTCAGGTGGCAAAACGGCAGGCCATCACCAATCCAGAAAATACTGTCTATGCAGTAAAACGCTTGATAGGCAGGAAATACGAATCCGCCGAGGTAAAGCAGGACATCACAATTTGTCCCTATAAAATTATCAAGGCTAAAAATGGAGATGCCCATATTGAGATTCGCGGGAAGGAGTACAGTCCGGCGGAGATTTCTGCCATGGTTCTACAAAAAATGAAACAGACTGCTGAAGATTATCTGGGAGAGAAAATTACAGATGCTGTGATTACCGTACCGGCATACTTCAACGACAGTCAGCGCCAGGCCACCAAGGATGCCGGAAAAATTGCTGGACTGAACGTCCTGAGGATTATCAACGAACCCACGGCAGCGTCACTGGCCTACGGTCTGGACAAGAAAGTAGACGAAAAGATTGCGGTCTTTGATCTGGGTGGCGGCA
>JAJDNT010000146.1 GCA_022340515.1 Deltaproteobacteria bacterium | reverse complement strand
CCGGGCGTCTTCGGTGGAGACGGTAATCTGTGGCACAATGATCATGGCCAGGATTCCCAAAATGATTACCACCACAAGCATCTCAATCAAGGTGAAGCCCGACTGATCCTTAAGCTTCTGAGTCCTAAACTCCCTAACCATCACTACACCTCCTCTTGTAAGCGTCCTTCAACACTAAGATAAATTGTTGAAGTTTTGCATTATGCAATCTGCATGCCTAATGTATGGCATGGGCTAATCTAAACAAGGGCAAGATTACAGAGCCTACTATGAGACCCACTACACCCCCCAAAAGAATCAGGGCAAGAGGTTCGATCAACGAGGCGATATTCTTTAGCTCCCGATCTACCTCAATGTCGTAATACTCAGCTAGCCGGAGCATCACTCGAGGCAGATTTCCAACTTCCTCTCCCGTAGCCACCATCTGTTTGACCGAGTCCAGAACATAGGGATAGGTGGTAAAGGGCTGGGCGAATCTTCCTCCCTTCTCCACGTGGTCGCTAATTTTGTCTATGAAATTCCTGAAATAGCGATTCTTGATGGTGGAGCGCGTTACTTCCAAAGCCTCAAGCAAGGGGACCTGACTATCCATCAAATGTCCCAGAGTTCTAAGCAGTTGGCAGGTATAAATTTTGTTATATAGTCTTGCCAAAATAGGTCCGCTCACACAGACTCGGTCTATCGCCGTCTGCCCAAGCTCACTCTCTTTCCAGAGTTTAATCCCAATGGCCAGTCCCAGGGTAGTAACGATGTAAGCCCACCAATAGCCTCGCAAAGAAGAGCTGAGGAGCATCAAGAATCTGGTGCTCACTGGCAGAATCTGCTCTTTGCCGGCGAAAAAAGTGGAAAACTTGGGCAGTACGCCCACAAGGACGAAAATCACCACCAGAAAGCCCACGAGGCAAAGAATGGCGGGATAAGTCAAGGTGGATCTCAGCTGGGCGATTAGGGCCAGACGCTTTTCCTGCATTTCCGCCAGCCTTTCAAGAATCTCCTTCAAAAAGCCGCCCGTCTCTCCCGCTTTGATCATGCTAGTGTAAACATGGTTGAATACCCGAGGATGGCGCCGCAGTGCATCGGAGAGCTGCTGCCCCTCCTCGATGTCCCTATGCAAGGCACGAATTACATCCTTGAATGCCGGGTTTTTGGTCTGCTTCTCCAGGGCTGCGAGTCCATTGATAAGGGGCGTGCCCACCTCGAGCATTAAGGCAAGCTGGGAGGTGAAAAAAATCACCTCTTTGCTTTTGACCTTAGATCTGCTGAATGCATCCAAGCTCAGTTTGGGCATGCGGCTAGCCAGCGGGATAGGGCTTTTCGTCGCCTTGGGGGAGGCCCCTTGATCATATTGCTCATAACTTATGGCCATAGAGATTTAGCGCCTTTAGGATTTAGTTAGAGATTTACTAATGCGCCGGTATGCTGCGCACCGGCTAAGCCTCAACTGATGTCACTCTTTGGGCCTCTTCTATAGTTGTGACCCGCTCCAAGACCTTTTCGTAGCCCATTGTTTTCAAAGTTCCGTGACCATTTTTCCTCAGGTACTCATGGAGAACATCTATAGTTGGGTTCGTCAGGATAAGGGATTGCAGCCCCTCGTCCATTTCAAAGAGCTCATACAGACCGGTGCGGCCTTTGAATCCGGAGTCATAGCAATTAGAGCATCCCTTGCCCCTCGACAACTTGACCTGTTTGTCTCCATCGCAACCCAGTGCCTGCAGAACTTCTTTGGGCGGGTAGTAATCTGCCTTACATTCTGGACATATGGTGCGGACCAGACGTTGTGCCAGGGAAGCCAGTAAAGAGGAAGATAGGAGATAGGGCTCTATTCCCATTTCCAGCAGACGGGTGATTGCGCTGGGACTGTCGTTGGTGTGCAAAGTCGAAAGCACCAGGTGTCCCGTGAGCGAGGCCTGAATGGCGATTTCGGCAGTCTCCCGGTCTCGAATCTCGCCAACCATGATGATGTCAGGATCTTGTCTCAGGGCATGTTTCAGGAAGCGGGAAAAGGTCAAACCGATGTATTCCCTCACCTGATTCTGATTTATTCGATCCAGTTGATATTCCACAGGGTCTTCGATGGTGATCAGATTCTTTTCAGGAGCGTTAAGCATGGTCATAGCCGAATACAAGGTGGTGGTTTTGCCACTGCCAGTTGGGCCGCAGACCAGTAGGAGCCCGTGGGGTCTTCGTAAGAGAGATTTGAAGCGATCCAGTAACTCGGGGGCAAAGCCCAGTGTATTCAAATCCAGCATGGCCCTGCTCTTGTCCAGGATCCGCAAGACCACTTTTTCGCCGTGGATCCCCGGCATGGATGAAAATCTCAGATCTACCTTGCGCCCCTCGACATGAACCTGTATGCGGCCGTCCTGAGGAACACGTCGCTCTGCGATATCTAGATTGGCCATAACCTTCAGCCTCGAGACCACGGCCGGATGCATCTCAATTTTTGAGGACATGAGCTCATAGAGGACGCCGTCTATTCGAAGTCGGACCCTGAATCTTCCTGGTTCCGGCTCTATATGGATGTCACTGGCTCCATCTCGTATGGCTCGTAACAAGACCATGTTGGTCCAGTTGACCACCGGACTTCCTTCAGCCATCTCAGCAATTTCACTGATCTCTCTCTCGAAGGACGATTGCACCAGTTCAATATCAGACTCATCAATGTGGGCCATAACCTCATCCATGCTAACCTCTTTTTGGTAGCATTCATGGATGGCGTCCAATATGTCGTCCGCTCGGCAGAGTACCGGCTGAACTTCTAGCCCTGTGATCTTGGAGACCTCGTCGAAGACAAAAAAAGCATGGGGGTCAGCGGTGGCCAGGGTCAAGAGGTTGTTGATCTTGAACATGGGGATGACCTGGAAATGCAAGGCCTTCTCTTTGGGCAGGACGTGGACAATCCTGGGATCTACCAGGCCCTTGCGCAGCCAGATGTGGGGAATACCCAACTGCTCCCCTATAATTGTAGTCAGTTCCTCTCTGCTGAGGATGTCCTCCTCCAGCAAGAGTTGCCCAAGGGGCTTGGAGGTCCCCTTCTGAGTGCGGAGAAATTCGGCCAGCTGTTCGGCTGTGATCAGTCCTTTGCCGACGAGAATTTCACCGATTTTTTTTCTTCTGGGGACAAGACTGCTTTTCATCGCTCACTTCTGATGGCTTCGTGAATGTCTTCGTAAACTTGTAAATGGATCAGCCGGGTAGCAAAAAATATGTCACGGCAAACCTCATTCAAGCCGATTATTTTTAAGCGGTTACCTTGACTCCTCAGCTCTTCATGCATGCGCACCACAAGTTCAAGAGCTTCGCTGTCCATGTAGCCCACAGCCTTGCAGTCCAGGATGATATCGCTCCTTTGTTGACTTACACACTCATCAAAGATGGCCTGAAGTTCTTCGCGATTCTCATAGGTAAGGGACCTTTTGGGCGCAAGAACCGTCCTGCTACCTACTCGGGCTACAGAGATTGCCGATGATGATTTCATGGTAAACACTTCATTTGTCAGGGCTGCATTCTTCCTTGAGATCTTCTCTAAATACCTCTTTGAATACCGCTACCAGCTCCGGGTCCAGTTGGCTCCCGGCCACCTTTTCCATTTCCTCGAGGGCTTCGCAGGGAGATTTGCCAGGGCGATATGCCCGGTTCGAGGTCATGGCATCATAAGTGTCGGCAACGGCGATTATCCTGGCCTCCAGTGGGATCTCCTTGCCTTTCAGTCCCCCTGGATAGCCCGCGCCATCGTAGCGCTCATGGTGGTGCAACATGCCCGGTAGAGAACTGGCCAGCTGCTCGAGGGGTTCAAGGATGGTATGTCCCTTAATGGGGTGGTTCTTAATAATCTGGTACTCTTCGTCCTCCAAACGCCAGGGTTTGTTTAAAATGGACTCGGGGATGCCTATTTTGCCGCTGTCGTGCAAAATGGATGACCACTGGAGAACTTTTTTCCGCTCTTCAGTTAGACCCATTCGGTCTGCCATGAGGAGAGAATATCGGCAAACCCGTTCAGAATGCCCTCGAGTGTAATCGTCTTTGGCTTCAATAGCGTAGACCAGTGACTTGACCATGTTGATCACGAAACGTTCCAGGTCACGATAAAGATCTGAATTGGTAATGACCACAGCTATTTGTTCGGCCATGGAATTGAGAAGCCTTAATTCACTTCGTCGAAAGATCTCATTCAAATTGAAAGATACCAGCCCCATCCAGCCGTAAAAATTGTCTTTGTGTCTCATCTTCACCGCAAGAAAGCGATATGGCGCCGGGGCATGGCCTTCATATCCCGAGCCTGTTCTCGAGTCATTGACAATAAAGTAGTTCTCTTCTAAAGAGGGTGCATTTCCAGGGATTGAATCTATTAAAGTGTCGATGAACGCATCCTGATCGGAGATAATCTTGGAGGCTGTCGGAGTGATCATGAAAGAATTGTACTCCGGTCTTTCCGGGAGTCTGGCGAAGGCAATGTCTGTGCGCATGGTGTCCATGAGGTCTGCAACGAGATCCTTGAGCATCTCACCCGAGAAGGTTATTGTTCTTACCCGGCCGGCAATCCTGGCATAGAAGCAGAGTTGTTCAAAGTTGTCGGTCAACTCTTCTGCCATCTCTTCCATTTCTTGCTGGGTGGTGAGTCTGTCTTCTAAAAGTGTTGCCACCTGGCTGAGGAAATTTTCCATCTCGGCGGCAGAAGATGAATTAGCCTCTAGCGTTGTTTGTGTTTGTGGGTGTCCATCAAAGTTTGAGCCGAAGGCAACTAGAGAGCCCACCACCTGGTCACCATCTTTAATAGGAACGCCAAAAAGCCCTTCCCCGCCATTGGACTGAACATGATGGAATTTAGCCTGATTTATGATCGCCTCGGAAAAATCCTTTAGCTCCTGCACAGGAGGCGCCGGCTTTTGTTTAAAATCGGCAGAGAATACCAACCCCTCATCAATGTCCCAGATCTGAAAATTCATTTTGCTGATTTTAGCAAGGCTTGCCAGGAATTTTTTTGCTGGGCCCATCTTTATCACCCTTGGTCGCACAAATACTGGTCAACACATTTCAAAATGGTCGACAAACTGAAAGGTTTCTCCACAAACACGGTGTCCTGCATTTGGTCAATCCAATCTTGCTCGGTGGGAGAAATCCGACAGGTCATTACGATAGTCAGAAAAGGTCTTTCCTGCTTGAGTTCATTTACCCTTTCGCACAGTGCTTTGCCGTCAAGCTTGGGCATCATGATATCGGTGATCACCACATCTGGCTCCTGGGCTTTGATGAGCTCGAGCCCCTCCTCACCATTGGTGGCGGTAATAACTCGGTATCCTTGATTTTTGAATTTGAGCTCGATCACTCGCCGGATGTGGGCTTCATCATCAATGACCAGAACCGATTTATTGTTTTCCAAGATAGTATTCCTCCTTGGGCAGCCTGATGATGAAATGACTTCCCTCGTCGACCTTGCTGCTTACTTGAACCTCTCCACCATGCAGTCGGATAATCTCGGAAGTTAATGCAAGGCCCAGGCCACTTCCGGTCTGCTCGTTCACTCGAGGGTCTGTTGAGCGATAGAATTTGTCAAAGATATGGGCAAGATCTTCCTTGGAGATGCCGTAGCCATTGTCGATGACTTCAAAAACAATAACATCATCCTGCTCGGTGAGGGTGAACTTGATTTGGCCTTTTTCAGGGGTATACTTAACTGCGTTGCCCAAGATGTTGATGATGCCGACCTTGAGTAACTCCTTGTCACCAAATAGAGATGGGAAGTGGTCCGGCAGGTTTCTCTCTATGGTAATATTCTTCTTTTGCGCCGCCCCTTCCACTGCTGTGAGGCAGTCGTCAAAAAGCCAGTCGCTTTTCACCAACCCCTTCTTTAGGGTCAAGCTTCCCATTTCAATTTTAGAGATATTTAGAAGGTTCTTTACCAGGCGAGTCAATCTTCTCGTTTCATCACTAATGGTATTATAGAATTCCTTCTGCATTTCAACATTGTCAATCTCGTCATCCATTAACATTTCATTATATGAGTTAATAGTTGTCAGCGGTGTTAGCAGCTCATGAGTAATATGAGTGATGAACTCGTGTTTTGCTTTTTCAGATGTTTTTTCACTGGTTATATTCTTAAAAGAAATTACCTTTCCAATAACACCTTCTTGTTTACCTGTTAGGTAACCAAGAGAAACCTGAAAGTACTCTCCTGATGCCAGCTCGGGAAAAGTAGCTTCTATATAGCTACTATTTTTACTGTGCTTAAGTTCTTCTTGCTGCAAAATGAAAGCAGTAATCTGATCATGGCCCAATATCTCAATTAAGGGATGATCCACCACATCACTGCGGCTCTTTTCGAGAAGATTTAACATGTATGAGTTAATGTGACTTATGTTGTCTTGAATATCAGTTACAATTATGCCGTAGTTTATGGAATCGAGAATGCTGAAGACGTTATTCTTCTCAAAGGAGATAATTCCACATTTGGTTGTCAGGTCGATGTTTTCCGTCTGGATCTTTTGATATTTATCCCTTAGTTTAACTACCGATTGTTCTAAATCCCTTATGATCTCTGCAACGCCGCCATTCTTCACTTCAATGGAAGATGGGGGGGATGAATCTAGGTAGATGCTTCTGAAGTTTTGATTTACTTCTTGCAGTGGACGGAGTGCCAAGGTAACGCCGTAGTAGACCAGGACGCCCATGGCAAAGGTAAAAAAGGCCATCATGGCCATGAGCTTGACCCGGGCTGGAGAGAATATAGTTATAGGGGGAAGGTCGAACCCCATTCTTACAGTGCCGCTTTTTTCCCCGTCTTGGTAAATCGGTTTGGCGAATTCATTGATGAGGTTGTCGGTTCCGCTAATCTTGAAGGTTTGGTGAACTAGGCCGTTCACATAGAGAGATCTTTGCTTGACTTCGGTCGGTATTTTGTCGACCACCTCTCGGTGGGCTAAGGAGAGGAGTGGTGTGCCGGTCTGGTCGTGGACAATACAATAGACCAGACCTTCCGAGGTTACGTACTCGGCAAGAGTCTTGACGATAAAGTCACGTTTGCCCGTATTGAAATCCTCCATTGGATGAAGAGCCATGAGGCTGACAAGATAATTTCCCTTGTGCCTGAGGTCTCTTTCTCTCTTCTTTTCCTCGTGCTGGATTAGACTTTGGGCAAAGATAGCAATGCCGATAAGGAACATGACGATTGTTGCAATACCGAACCGCGAAATTCTCATGGGACTTTCCTTTTTAACCGGAGACCGTAGTGGTCTTTCGATTAATCTGTTGATTCGGATAGATGGGAGAACATGTTTATTTTTTGTAGATTAATGCAAAATTTGTGCTCAACTGCTAGATGAAAACAAAAATCTATATCCTGGTGAACCTTTTAAAATTACTAGAATAAAAGCTGCATGTTAATATCCGTCCAACCCAATAAGAGTATACAAAAAGTGCCCTCTCCTCCCGAGGAGGAGAGGGCTTCGGCCTACCTAATGCCGATGGTTGGGGTGAGGGGGGGGATGAACAGCCCTATTCATGGGCTTTATAATCTGCGGCGAACCGCAGAAATCTTATTAATCTTTAAGATATTGAGTCCTCCGTGGTTTCCTCTGTGACCACGTCGCTGGAGCCGCCTTCAGCGGACTCAGCTCCATCGCTGTCATCTTCAGCTAATTCTGCGCTGCCACTGCCATCGGTTGATGCACTATCCCCAGAAACCTGATCTACTGACTCGTCCGGGACTACCTCGGCGGTATTGTCGATAGTGGTTTCTTCAGGAATTGCGGGAGCACCCAGCACAGCGGGTTCATCAGTGGCCGCGGCTGCAGGTTCCTCAGCAGGGACTACCTCGGCGGTATTGTCGACAGTGGTTTCCTCAGGAATTGCGGGAGCACCCATCACAGCGGGTTGATCAGTGGCCGCGGCTGCAGGTTCCTCAGCAGGGACTACCTCGGCGGTATTGTCGATAGTGGTTTCCTCAGGAATTGCGGGGGCACCCAGCACAGCGGGTTCATCAGTGGCCGCGGCTGCAGGTTCCTCAGCAGGGGCAACCTCGGCGGTATTCTCGACAGCGGTTTCTTCAGGAATTGCGGGGGCACCCAGCACAACGGGTTCATCAGTGGCCTCAGCAGCAGGTGCCTCGGCAGGGGCAACCTCGGCGGTATCGTCGACAGTGGTCTCCTTTACTGCTTGCTCCTCCTGGACGCTGCCTTCTTCAACCAGAGATTCAGTCGTACCACTATCGGGGGAGACAATAACCGGTTCAGAACTGGTAAGTGCAGGAACTACCTCGGTAGTTTCACCAAGAGTGGTATCTGCCGAGTCGAAAGCTCCCTCATCGTCTACCTCAGCGCTCTGAAGCTCTAACGTTTTCACCTCAGTAGATGTTGTTGCGGCGTCCTCCTCTGAATCATCACCTGGCCATACCACATCGAGAGTTTGCCATGCCTCACTTTCTGGATGATCTGACTCTAATGTCAGGCAATAGTCAGTCTGGTAGTAGCGAAGAAGTGGTCTAATTACCATGACGTAATACTCACCGTCCGCCGGCAGGTCTGCCGACATTTCAAAGGGTAATAGATCCTTCTTTCTTGTCCTAAAGTCCACATTGGGAATCGCATCTCGAATGCCCAGGAACACCCGCCCTTTGCCTCTCCCCTCCAGGCAGGACTCTATCCATGCGCTGCTTACCGCGTATTCCTCTCCTGTCACTACGGCTTCTTCCACTTCTGGTGCTAGTTTAAAGGTGACCGTCTCGCCTGCTTTCCCGGTAAACTTGAACAACCCAATGGCACGATGGAGAGGATTCTTCTTGAGTTTGAGTCTGGAGAGCTTGGGAGCGCCAGTTGTAGAACTAGCACTAGTTGGACTGGTTAGCGTAGAGGAACATAGTGTTTTTATTGGCTCTACATTCGGGGGAGCATTCCCAACAACAAAGGTCAGGCCGTTGATTGCTGCTGAGTATGGTCCAGATGGCAGATTGAGAAGTGCAGCTACGCCAGCTATGGTACCGATCTTTACAGGTTGTCCGGTAGGAGAGTTGAGATCAGATATCTTATAGAGATCTCCCGGTATATCAACAGCATACAATACGTTTTCATGATCGAAATCAAGAGCCACGATGGCTTGCTCTAAGCCGGTCGAAGCTACTTTTTCAATTTCAATAGGGGAAGATGTCAGATTGATTTTAAACAGATCTGCTCCACTGGCAGCATACATTATTTTGTCAACGGAATGGTATGCCAGGGCGCGAAAGGACTCCGTTATTGGAACTTCAGAGGTAAACTCTAGACTTTCTTTGTCAATTGTTACCAAGCTAAAAGATTCGTCATCACCCGCGACCGAAAGATGAACTCCGTAGAGCACACCGTCCGCTGCCTCAAGGGCAACAATCGACCCTGCGTTCAGATCGACACCTTTAATTTTCGCTCCGGTGTTTGGGTCAATGGTATACAGGCTACCGGTGTCTGAATGGGTGGCAACGAAGAGAGTAGCGCTAGCGGGGTCAAATTCTATATCGATTACTGGGCCAACGTCTAAGGGGAAGGGAAGAGAGCTCTCGGCTTTCTCAGGGTCAATCTTTAAAAGTGAGCCTGGGTTGGAACCGGTGGCACCTATAAGATCCCCAACTACAACTGGCCATGTGAACTCCTGAGAGGAGGAGTCATCAAAGCACTGCACAAGAAAACTGTAAGGACCGATGGTAGGATCACCCGCAGATAAATCCATAGAATCAGACTTAGGATTCGTGATGGCACTGCTGATGGCAATATAATAATAACCATCAAAAGTGGCGGTAACTTCAAGATATGGATCTAGGCTAATAATGTTCCCACGGATATCCGTCTGGTCATTGTTCAAGGCGATCACATTTTCATACTCATCCAAAACCTCCAAATAAGCGTCAAGCGTCGAATCAATTGTCTCAGCGTCGACATCAATAATCAGCTTTTGGCCGGCCACAAGCCAAATTTCCCAATAGTCAACTTGACCAAGCTCGATCTCCCCACTGTAATTCTGTGGCGGATCAGCGCAGATCGCCTTACCAGTGATAATGCCGGTGAAAGTACTGGCAGGAGTTTGCGCATGAATTACTGGCACGGCGCCAAAAAGAAAAATAATGAGAGCAAGTAAGATCAGTCTGAGCGTGGGTTTCATTACACATCCCCCTAGTCTGGGACCTATCCCCAAGTGAAGGTTGGTTTTGCGTACGATCCCTCTCTCGCAAAAGTGGTGCCAAAAGACTCATGCATAAAAATACATTTAAAATCAATAAGTTATCTTCATGGTAACAATTTGGCCTGATCTGGCCAAATTGCCAGATTTTGCCAATTGACCAATTACCTTTTGACCAAATGGCCAATTACAGGGTCGAAGAAAGGGGCTGACGGAGGGCTGTTGTCCTTAAATAGCAGGGGCTAATGGTTTTGAGTCTAGTGAGTTATGTTTCTAATATAACGATACTTTTAATAAGGATATGATTCAAAGCAAAGGAAATTTAGGCTCTAATTTGGTGAAGCAGCAAAACAACCCGGGGATTAGAGAAAGGAGTCATTTCAAGGTTGCTAACTGAGGGGTAAAGTACCGTTTGATGTGAAATTATTTTCCACTTTTTGATTTATCAACATAAATTGTCCATATAACAAATACCGACAAATACAGTTGACGGTTGCAGGTGGGGAAAAAAAAGAACCTTGTTTCCCTTCAGCCGCTGGGGTTTTTCGGGCAAATTATAATGAGAAATTAAAAGGCTGCAGTGAATACTTTTATGGGCTGAGCAATAAAGTTCGCTCTTGTGTGAAAATTTTTTCCACTTTTGCCATCTACCCCAGGGTCAGATTGACACACCCCCAGGGCCGTGATAGATAGGTGACCATGTGGAAACAGAAGCGGCAGAACCTCTATTTGGAGCAAAAACAAAGGCTTCGAAGGCGACTGTTTACCGTATTAAGCCTTGTGCTAGTCTCTGTGGGAATATTTGTCTTAAGTACAGGGGCACGAAAAAAACCTCCCCCGCAAAATTCGCCCACTGTCATTTATCCGGGCAGATTCACTGAGAAGAAAAACTTTCGCCAGTCTCTCCGGAGCGAGGCTTATTCAATCAAACGAGGAGACAGTCTTTACCAAGTGCTGAAGAGCCATGGAGTTGAGGTTCGAGACGTGGGCGAGTTGCTGGCTACCTGTAACTCTATACCTGAAGTACAGAGATTAAGGCCCGGTGAGATTCTGAGCCTTTTTTTTAATACTGACTCCCGGCAGTTGACTAAGGTACGTTACCAAAAAAGTGATGGCAAAGTCTTGACCCTTGCCCATGGTGAACTTGGGTGGATAACCAGTAGATACAGCCAACCGCTAGTTGTTACGCCAGCACTGGCGCGAGGCACCATCAAAGATAGCCTTTATCAAAGTGCAATGGATGAAAATATTGATTTTGAGTTGGCTTTAGAGCTTGCCGATATTTTCGCCTGGGATATTGATTTTTTTGTGGACCTTCGGCCTGGTGACAACTATACACTTTTGTATGAGCAAAAATATAAAGAAGGCAAATTGGTTGGAAACGGACGAATTACTGCGGCACATTTCAACAACAACTCTACCCACCACCTGGCATATTATTACAAGGTCCCAGGTAGAGATGCTGATTACTACGACCATGAGGGAGAGTCTCTGCGCAAAGTTTTTCTCAAGTCTCCTCTCCGATATTCCCGCATCAGCTCAGGGTACTCGAAACGGAGGTTGCATCCCATATTAAAAATCTTCTGTGCCCACCAGGGGATTGATTACGCAGCACCAGTTGGAACACCGGTAGCAGCCGTAGGGGACGGTCGGGTGATCTTCAAAGGATGGAAAAACGGCTACGGGCGCTATATAGCTATTCGGCATAATAACCGCTACACTACCACTTACGGGCATCTATCTCGCTATGCTGCAAAGGTCAAAGTGGGCTCCTTGGTAGAGCAGGGTGAGGTAATCGGCTACGTGGGGGCGAGCGGCCTTGCCAGCGGTCCTCATCTGGACTTTCGGATGAAGAAAAATGGCAGTTTTGTCAATCCCTTGAAAATGCGCTTTCCTGCTGCTCAACCGGTTCCGGATATGTACATGGAGGACTTTAAACAGCATGTGGCTAACTTGGAAGAACAGCTTGAACATCTCCTCGCAGCGACAGGGTCGCAGAATCCCTTCCCCGTATCTATGGCGGGTTCTGAGGACCTTTGAGGTTGTAGTTACAGCCGAGGAGCATAAAGATTAAGGAGAAGCCTTTGCCTCGATTGATAATCTCAATTTTGGGGTTAGCCTTAAGCATCTCTACCGTGGGACTTGAGCTCGCCCATGGTTATCTGCTGCCACCGCAACAAATCCTGGAGTTTGTTAGCAAACAAACTGAAAAAATATATAATTTTCGTTTTGAGGTAGTAGTGGAAAGCCCAGATCCCGACCTGCCAGATTCAATGATCAGGAAAGAAATGGTCTACTATGCAGCCCGCCCCGATTTTCTCCGGATGGAAATGGTCGGCGAGGCCGAAGACTCCACCATTTTGGTTGGATCGGGCAAGAGACTAGCTCTTGTGGATGGCCATCTCCTGGCAGAATCAGCTCGCCATGAGGACATTTTCCCTGCTTTGCTTGACGCTGATTCTTCCCAGACCCTTGAAATGCTCCTTGCGGCGGAACAGGTTGACTTGGGTCAAGTACACCTGAGTCGCTTGGGGAAGCAAATAGCATACGTCATCGGTGGCCCGCCGAGGGAAGTCGAGGCGCCCCAGTTTTGGTGTGACAAGGACAACTTCTGGCCTATAAGGCTAATTGGACGCAGATCATCTTCCGGCGCAGATGATCTGGTGGACATCCGCTTTCTATCTTACCAGGAGGTGGCAGGCTCCGTCTGGCTGCCAACTATCATAGAGATTTACCGCCAAGATCACCTTTTTTCCCGCATAACCGTGCAGAGAGCTTCTTTCAACCAACGGCTACCCGATTCGCTCTTCGATCTGGAAAAATTTGCGGCCAAACACCCACCACTAGCTCCGCCAAAAGAGCCAACCGAGAAACCTACGGAAGCACTCGAAGAAATGCGCCGCTATCTGGAAAAGAAGTATGAGTGACTTTTAGCCCGGATATTACATGAATCACCTGCTACGACCACGGATATGGCCGTCCTTCCTGGCGTCCTCGGCTGTCGGCTCCTGCGACGTACCACTCAGGTACGCCTCGGAACCAACATCCTGCGGTTGCCAGGTGGCCCGCCCGTCTCGCCTGAGCGAGCAGGCTCGCAATGGCGGGCAGGCCCGCCCATCTTCGCGGTCTCGCTGCAGTAATTCATGAAATATCCGGGCTAGGTTTTTTGAGGGAGCACAAATGAGCACCCTTTTTGTCGAGGTGGCAGTCGTACTGCCGGTAATCGGTACCTACTACTATCAAGTGTCCCCAGAATTTGAGGACAGGGTGAAAGTCGGACGCCAGGTGCTGGTGCCCTTCGGCCGGAGGCGGCTTACAGGATACATTCTGGGGATTAAACAGCATTTGCCTGAGGGCGTAGAAGCAGCCATCCGAGATGTTCTTGAGGTAAGTACAGAGGAGTGTCATTTTAGCGAGACCCACCTTCCTTTTTATCGTTGGTTAAGCAACTATTATTTGGCCCCCTTGGGAGAAGTGTTACAGTCCGCTTTACCAAGAGGAACCAGCACCAGCACCCGCCGTGCCGCCACCATTAGTGAGGCCGGACTCCAATCCCTCAGGGAATCGAACCTCGACCAAAAAGAGACTGCAGTGCTTTCCTTGCTCCAGGAAAATCCTGCTTTGACCCTGAGACAGATTCGGAAGCGTCTGCCGAAGCACGATGCAGAAAAGATCTGCCGCCGCCTCGGGCGCAAGGGATTAATTATCTGGGAAGATGAGCTGCAAGATCCCACGATCAAGCCGAGATTTCTTAAAATGGTCAGGGCCTCGCACGATCTGATTCTGGCAGGCCTCGAAGAACAGGAGTTCAAAGCAAAAGAGATAGAGATACTCTCATTATTAAAGGAAGGTCCCCTCCTTCTCAAGGATCTGATAAGGCAAATAGAAAATGGCTACTATTGGATTCGGAAGATGGAAGATCGTGGTCTGGTTGCTGTAGGATCGGAAGAGGTTTATCGAGATCCTACGGGAGCAGTTACAGTTGAAGCTAGCCCACCAGAGAATCTCACTGTTGAGCAAGAGCAGGCGATTCAGGCCATCTGCCAGGCACTGCAAGAGAGAAGCTTTGCAAGTTTTTTGCTCCATGGAGTCACTGGCAGCGGAAAGACCGAAGTATATCTGGTTGCCGCGGCTGAGGCCATGCGATTAGGACAGCAAAGCCTGGTGCTGGTTCCTGAGATAGGGCTCACTGCCCAGATAGAAGGACTTTTCCGCCAACGTTTTCAATCCAGGGTGGCCATCCTACACAGCGGCCTTGGCAGTGGGGAGCGCCGGGATGAGTGGGTACGAGTTCGCAGAGGCGAAGTCGATGTGGTAGTGGGTGCCCGCTCTGCACTCTTCGCCCCCATGGACCGACTGGGTCTTATAGTAGTTGACGAGGAACATGACAGCTCATACAAACAAGAAAGGGGTCTCCGCTACCACGGACGAGATGCGGCGGTGATGAGAGCTAAAATGGAAGGGGCTGTGGTAGTTATGGGTTCGGCAACACCCGCCCTCTCCTCTTATCACAATGCCCTCCAAGGTAAGTTCCATTTGCTCAGTCTACCTCACCGGATTGACCACAGGTCTCTGCCCAAGGTAACCGTCATAGATATGAAACACCAAAGGCAAGGAGACCTTATATCTCATCCCCTGCGCCAGTCCCTGGCCCAGACACTTGCAGAAGGCAAGCAAGCTCTCTTACTGATAAACCGCCGTGGTTATGCCAATTTTCTTCTCTGTCGTGCCTGCGGCCATGTTACTCACTGTCGTAATTGTGCCGTGAGTCTGACCTGGCACCGGGCGGGGGAGAAGCTGCGGTGTCACTTGTGCGGCTTGGCCATGGCAGTTCCCCCGGAGTGCCCTCAATGCCATGGTAAGACCCTGAAACCCTTTGGCTTTGGTACCCAGCGGGTAGAGGCGGAGGTAGAGCGTCTTTTGCCGGAAGCCCGGGTGAGTCGGATGGACCGTGACACCACGCGGAGCAAACAGGCACACAGAAAGCTTCTGAATGATGTTCGCCGTGGTCGGACCGACATTCTGGTTGGCACTCAGATGATAGCCAAGGGCCATGATTTTCCTAATATTACCTTGGTGGGGGTTGTAAGTGCCGACATCGCTCTCCAGTGGCCGGATTTCCGTGCGGCAGAAAATACCTTTCAGGTCTTGACTCAGGTGGCGGGACGAGCGGGCCGGGGAGAAAGCCCGGGGAGTGTCTTGGTGCAGACTTACAACCCCGGGCACTACAGCATCCAATTTGCCAAGAACCACGATTATCTTGGGTTTTTCAACGAGGAGATGGGTTTTCGCCGGGAGCTTGGCTATCCTCCTTACCGACGCCTTATTCTCTTTCAGCTGGCGGGCAATGTGGCAGAGAGGACCCAAGAGGCTGCGCAGTTGCTGGCG
The DNA here is from genome assembly GCA_022340515.1 of Deltaproteobacteria bacterium. Taxonomy (GTDB): domain Bacteria; phylum Desulfobacterota; class Syntrophobacteria; order BM002; family BM002; genus BM002. The sequence goes on along the minus strand of JAJDNT010000146.1, from coordinate 6,356 downwards.
GCCAAATGTCAGGAAACATGCCGGCAGCGGTCAGAGTTATTGCGGGAGCTGGAGATACTTGGTCCGGTGGCCGCCCCCCTTGGCAAGGTCAAGGGCAAGTATCGCTGGCAGCTGCTGCTAAAGTCCAGGAGAGCGGCCCCCCTTCTCGATGTGGGACGCCGGCTGGTAAATTGGGGCTACGGGGAGTTCAAAGGGTTTGGAGTGAGTTTGACCGCAGATGTGGACCCAATCTCGCTTATCTAAGCTATAAGCGATCAGCGGTCAGCTCTCAGAAAATAACATGGGTAAGAAGTTCTCATTCATGCAACTTTAGGTATTTTAGCTCACTTTAGTTCATTTTAGGCATTTCCCTAGCTGATAGCTGAATGCTGAGAGCTGCTTCTTACAATCCCTTTTTTTCAAACCACCAGAAAAGCACCAGAGCAGCGACAATCATAGCTGCCACTATGATCCAATGACTCAGTCCCAGTACCTGGGGCAAAGTGATTTCGCCCAAGTTTCCCCAGGTGAGAACAGTGGTTTTTAGAGTGGGGTAAACTTCGGCAAAAATGGCAGCCCCGACAAGCATGCCAATAATTCCCCAGAGGGCATCCCACCGGCCCTCGCCAAGAGCCCCGGCTGAAGTCCCCGGGCAATAGCCCAAAAGCCCCCAACCGGCTCCGAAGAGCAGTCCACCGATGATATTTCCGCCCAGATTGGTGGATTTTATCGAAAGTTTGATCAGCCCCATGTCTTTGAGGAGATAAATGCCGACCATGCCAACGAGAACAGTGGAAAGCATGAACTTAACAATAGTCATGTCCATCAGTCTCAGGGCTCCGAGTTGTTTGTCATATCGAAGTACACGACCTTTTTGCAACAAGAAGCCAAAGAAAATACCGGTGACAAGTCCATAGATGAGCACTTTCATGGCTGCTTACCTCCCACCGTAGAGAATTCTGGCCACCACAAGACCGCCAGCGAAAAAACATACGAGAGCTATGTAACCACTAACCGCCAGCTGAGCCGAACCGCTCAGTCCGTGTCCGCTAGGTCAACCCCCGGCCAATCTGGCCCCAAACATGGCCACAGCCGCGCCAAGGAAGGCGACGATGGCCCTCCTACTAATGCTGCTACCAAACCGATTTTTCCACATGTCAGGCAGGGCCTGCCAGCGGAAGCTAGCCGAGGTGACCGATGAGATGAGCGAGCCGAGAAAAATGCCGAACACAAACATCCACTGCCAGTCAATCTTGGGTGTTTCACTTTTAAAGTAAGCAAGTTGCGCAACCCGGTCTGGCGAGAGCAGTCCTTCGATCATTCCAGCGGAGCGGACAAAGGACGTGGAAGCGCCGAAGTACTTACCAGCGATCAAGACCGAGAGAACCAAAACCAAGCCGCTCAATGCACCCGCCAGATAGGGACTCCAGCCAACGTCTGCTCTGTATTTCATTTTTCACCCACCTCCTTTTTATATCCTTTGCCTGAAGAAAGGATGGAGAAAACGACTAAGTGTTTACTCAAGATAGGATTAAATATTATTTTCGTATAGATATATATGTGCGCACTTTAACATAGCAGATTGACCAGGCTCAAGATTTTTCATCTTAGAAAAATTGTTGCTGAAGATGGGGGCGGAGGGCAATCCTTTGTTAAGGCAGGGAGAAGGTAAATATTACATTGGTAATGTTGAAATGTTGGAATGCTTTCTTCTGAATCCTGAATTCTGGCTCCTTATAGAAACTAGCTAAATATACATAACCATTATGGTTAGATCTGATTGATTTCCCTCAAAGTCCTTAACGAAACCTCTCAGAGAGGCGATCTCGTTGAAACCCAGCTTTCTAAAGATCGTACGGGTTTCCACCGAGGTAGGTGCAATCTCGGCGGTGAGCTGCTCCAGACCAAAGTAAGCAGCTATCTCTATCAATTCTTGAATGAGACGAGTGGCTAGACCCTTTTGCCGGTATCCAGGATCGTTGGTGATACGGATCTCTCCTTGATGCTTTGTCCAACCAATCTGATTGAAATGTAAGGTGGCATTGGCCACAATCCGTCCCTCATCCAGAGCAAGCATGGGCAGGACTACATCATAGTCCAAATCGTAAATCCAGTTTTCAATAACCTTGGGGTCGGTAACGTCATCCTTCAAGCCCATTCGATCGTTGGGGGGTATTTGCAAAAAATACTTGTGCAAAGCCTGTTGGTCTTCTTTACGAAGAGGCCTAAGCGTGAGTACGGTGCCATCCCTTAAAGTTGCTTTCTTGGGATATTCATAAAGAATCATAGGATCTCCTCTTTTAGAAAGTTCCCTTTTTCAATGTAATTTTAGACATTTTAGGAAATCTAGTTCACTCTAAGCACTTGTCACACTAAAAATACCACTCCCTCTCTACTATGCAGGCAATCCCCATGCCGGCGGCCAAACCTACCTTCACGTCCCTCCTTTGCATCTCATAGAGAAGGGTTGTCAATATCCTCGCCCCACTGGAACCCATGGGGTGGCCTAAGGCAATGGCGCCTCCATTGACGTTTACTATTTCTGGATCAAGGTTCAGTTCACGCAAGGATACAATGGACTGAGCGGCGAAGGTCTCATTTAATTCTACCAGCTCTATTTTCCTGTCGATCCCTGCCCAGACTTTATGGAGAGCACTTCGGACCGCATAGATGGGGCCATAGCCCATTAACTCGGGTTCGGACCAGTGATAATCATAGCCAGTTAGTTTAGCCATTGGCTTAATCCCCATGTTATAGGCTTTTTCTGCACTCATAATTAAAAGAGCTACTGCCCCATCAGCTACCGCTGAGCTGTTCCCTGCGGTTATGGTCCCATCCTTACCAAATATAGGGTCCAACTTGGCCAAGCTCTCAGGGGTAGCGCCGAATCTGGGATTTTCATCTGTATCGCAAGTGAGTGGGTCTCCATCTTTCTGGCGAACTTTGACAGGGACTATTTCATCCTTGAAACGCCCGGAGGTTATTGCTGCTTCTGCTTTTTGATGGCTCCTGGCGGCGTATTCGTCCTGTTCCTTCCTACTGATACCGAATTTTTCTCCAACATCTTCCGAGGTTATACCCTTCCTGTTATCCCCCAGGGAGCACCAAAGGCCATCTCGGATCATTATGCCAATGGCACCTTCCGACTCTGTTGGAAGTGGGCCGGCGGTTTTCTGCAGTAAGAAGGTTGCCTCGCTCATATTTTCCATGCCTCCAGCGACCACAATTTCCGCGTCGCCGGATTTTATCGTCTGAGCAGCCAAGAATACGGACTTCATACCAGCGCCGCAAACCTTGCTCACCGTAAAAGAAGGGCTATATCGACTTATTCCAGCACGGACTGCAGCTTGACCTGCCGGATTCTTGCCTAGCCGTGCTTCCAGCACGTTACCCATGATCACCTCATCAACCTTATCAGGCCGAATCTTGGCTCTGGTTAGGAGTTCTTTCACCACAATCTCCCCTAACTCAGCAGCAGGTAAAGAACTCAGCTTGCCCCCGAATTTGCCTATGGCGGTGCGAACAGCACTAACTATTACCACCTCTCGCATAAAAGCTCCTTCGTTTATGCTAGTCCTGGCTTAGATCCTTAACCAGGACAGCAATATCTTGATAATCGCCTCGATGGACATCTTTGACAAAATTCTTCAAGGTGGCTACCTGGGTGAAGCCATTTTTCTCAAATACCTTTATGGCGTCGGCCTGGGAGGCAATGACCCGGGCCGAAAGCTTGTCCAGGCCAGCCACGCGGGCCAAACTTGAAAGTTCCTCTACTAGACGAGACCCCAAGCCGCGCTGCCTTAACTCCGTGGAAATAGTGACCCGGACTTCACCCACGTGCTTTTCCCAGCCAGTGGTTTGTCTGTGGAGGGTGGCGTTTGCCAGAATCCTGCCTTGATACTCGGCCAGAATCGGTAGAACCTTGTCATAATTGATCTCTCGACACCATTTCTCTACTAATCTTCTGTCAGTTGGATCGTCACGCAAGTATCTCAGGTCCTCTTCAGGAAGAGAGACAAAAAATCTGTAAAGACCCTCCAGATCGTCCGCGATCATCGGCCTGAGGTTGCAACTGAAACCGTCTTTCAGCTCCACCTCTTTAGGATATTCTTGCAGCATATCTCCTCCTCGATCTTAGCAAGTCTCACGCAAGGTATGAGTAGAGGTCATTACTAGTTAGTGCTCATCCGAAAACTACTGTTTTCGCATGAGCGCCATCAGCAATCAGCTTTAAGCTTTCAGCGAAATACACATGAATTCAAAATGTTAAGCTGAAGGCTGATAGCTGACGGCTGACAGCTACATCCGGAAATGTTCAGTTTCCGGATGGACACTAGTTAGTGTTAGTAAAAGTTCAGTTTTCTAAGAACCTGATTCGAAGAGTTAACAAGGTTCACCGTAGGTGTCAATCAGAAAAAAGCCCCTGATCACCACCAAGGCATTATCTGCCGTTCGACAAGCTCACGGCCCTGAGCAAAGTCGAAGGGCGGCGTTGCCTTCGATCCCTCCTCCCCCTGCCTCCGCGGGGGCATGCTTGCGGCGTATTACCCCATACGGTTCAGTCGTGTCGCTCCTCAGCGCCTTGCATCTAGCATGGATACTTCATGAATTGCTGTCGCGAGACCACGAAGATGGCTGTGCCTGCCCGCCATCGCGAGCCTGCTCGCTCAGGCGAGGCGGGCGGGCCACCTGGCAACCGCAGGGTGTTGGTTCCGAGGCGTACCTGAATGGTACGTCGCAGGGGCCGACACCCGAGGACGGCAGGAAGGACGATCATATCCGTGGTCGTAGCAAGTGATTCATGAATTATCCATGCTGGTACCTTGCTGGTGATCAGGAATACTCCATAAGCCGATGATTTCAATTCTGATAACTAAATTAGGCGGTGGATATGGACAGCCACCATCACCTTCTTCAACCTCTAAGCCCGATAAGATTCTTCCAGTGAGTAGAAAAGAGCCGCAACAGAACAAATGGCGCGATGGAAATCTTTAAGAGAGAAACGCTCGTTGGGCGAGTGGGCCCCGTCATCAGGGCTACCCCATCCCAAAAGAAGGATGCTGCCGCAGTCGAGCACCTCCTTGAACAAGCCCACTATGGGGATAGAGCCACCTTCTCTAATGAATACTGGTTTTTTGCCAAAGCCAAAGGCGATGGCCCTGGCAGCAGCTTCCATGGCTGGTTGGTTACGCTCAATCAAGACGGGATCAGAGCCGTGCATTTCCGAGATCTGAATTTTAACAGTAGATGGTGCAATGGAGTGAATGAAGCTCTTGAACCCTTCGCTAATGGAGGAGGCACGCTGATTAGGAACCAACCTCATGCTCACTTTGGCTCCGGCTTTGGCAGGGATAATCGTTTTTGCCCCTTCTCCTGAAAATCCACCCCAAATGCCGTTCACATCAAGGGTAGGACGGGCTGTCTGCCGTTCAACTGGGGAGTAGTCTTGTTCCCCTACCAATTCATCAACTCCCAGATATTTTTTCAACCGCACTTCATCAACAGGCAAATTGGACAACTCCTGTCTTTCTTCAGGTTCTAGCTCCAGTACATGGTCATAAAAGCCTGGTATGGCAACGGTTCCGTCATTATTCTTCAGACGAGCCACCATTTCAGCTAGTACCTGTACCGGGTTGGCCACGACCCCACCAAAGCTTCCGGAGTGGAGATCGAAACGGGGGCCTTGTACCAGGACCTCCAAATAGCTAAGTCCCCTCAATCCGTAGGTGATGGCAGGGATGCCGGAAGCGAACTGAGAACCGTCAGAGATGGCAATGACATCGGTTTGTAGGTCTTCTCGGTGTTCTTGCAGGAAAGAACCAAGATTGGGACTGCCAATTTCTTCCTCCCCCTCAATCAGTACTTTGACATTTAGGGGGAGTGTGCCAGTGACAGAAAGCATGGCTTCCATGGCCGCCAGATAGGTAAGGCATTGTCCCTTATTGTCAGTGGCACCGCGGGCATAGATGTGACCATCCCTGATACTTGGCGAGAAGGGAGGGGTAATCCATTCATCCAGAGGATCGGGGGGTTGTACATCGTAGTGGCCGTAGATGAGAATTGTGGGCAGAGCGGGGTCATTAACAATATGTCCACAGACCACCGGATGCCGGGCAGTCTCATGAAGTTCCACATGGAAACCTAGTTTCTGGACCTTTTTCAGCACCCAGAAAGCAGCTTGTCGGATATCTGCGGTATGGGTCGAGTCGGTACTAACGCTCGGAATCCGCAGAAACTCGGCAAGCTCTTCCTCATACCCCTTACGGTTATGGTTGATTTCATCTAGCACTTTGTCTGGAACCATAGCCATCTCCATTTCCGATTAAATTCTATCCATTCCAATTTTTTTTCCATCCCAATAGTACCACCATTTATTG
>JAJDNT010000139.1 GCA_022340515.1 Deltaproteobacteria bacterium | reverse complement strand
GAGGCCCTGGAAGTGAAGGCTCAGTCCTCCACCTTCAAGACTACACTTCAATACAGGGTGAAACTATCGGCCAAGTTGGGATTCAAGGCCCAGGGGAAAGTGGTGACAAAAGACATTGAGGTTCGTCCTGAGGAGAGCGTTATAGGTTTTGACCGTCAGGAGGTGGAAGAAACCCTCAATGAAGCGGTGGCCTCGGCTCTGAACAGATTGGTTGAAGCGGCTTTGTCATCCTCCAGCTGAGTACTTGCGTTAAATTGAATCACAGAGTTAAGATCAACCGAGAGGTTAATCATAGGGGCACAGTTGAGGGGTAAGGGATTTTGCCTTGCCGGTGAATTATGAAAGATCTCGCCTACATATTTTCCAGGGTCGAAGAAAAAAAGCGTGACTATGCCCAGTATGATTTTTCCAATCAGCAAGACAACGCCCTAAAAACCTTTTTCGATCTGGCCCAAGAGTTCGAGTCCCTAGAGGAGCTTTATCTAGTTTGCGTAGCCGTACCTAAGACCCACTTCAGACTTGATACCAATCTTTACATGGTGGACAGCAAAAGAGAAGTGCTGGTCTTGGTTTGCACCAGCAAAAAAGGATACCGGGGTTCGCCCGACAAACTGCCACCTACGGGCATCGAGCTGCGAAATGAAGCATTCGTCGATAACAACTCCTTGTTCACTCCCATATTCGGTAAGACAGTACCAAAGGATGTGGGAACCAGCACAAAGAAGCAAGAACTTCTTGGCATGTTGGAAGTTGCTCCTGGAGGTGGTCTCAGCGAAAGTGAAATATTCTATTTCCAGAAGTTTGCCAACCGCATTGGCTATGCCATTTACAACAGGATTTTGAAACAAAGAAATGTTGAACACCTGAAGTTCATCGAATCACTTGTTGCTGATATCGAGCACAACGTTATTGTGCCCAATATGGCCTTTCGCCTCTTTCTCAGGCGCCTCGAGGCCAAGATTCAGAAGAACCGTGAGATTGAAAGCGTGCTTCAGGAGAAATGCGCTGAACTTGTTGAAGATGGCAGGGTAGACCAGGACTGGCACAGACAGGTAATGGCGGAGCTTCAGGAAATAAACCGTGGTCTTGAAGATGAGTACTCTAACATTGAAAGACACAACCGGAACATCAGTCTTTTCGTGGAAAGTCTGTTTCGCCGGAGTCACTTTAAAGAAGGTCGGTTTGTACCCCAGAAGCGCCTTTGCAAGTTCAAAGAGGAGATAATCGACCCGCAGTTGGAGCGGTTTATGGAGCGCTTCCACTCAAGGGGTATAGCCATAGATGAGCACCTGGGGGGAGTGCCCTATGAGTCCCTGGTGGCGGTGGTAGATGTAGGGCTGATGTCGCAAGTCTATGCCAACTTGTTCTCGAATGCCTTGAAGTACACTCGTACCGTTTATGATGGAGGTGGTAACCCGAGGACGTTTATTGCCTTTGGCCAGGAAATCCTGAAAGACTACTTCGGCCCGGGCCAGGACGGGATAAAATTCAACGTATTCAGCACGGGACCGCACATCCCACCCGAGGAGCGCGACCGCATTTTCGAAGAGGGATATCGAGGCACTGAGGCTGCTGGTGTTCCAGGTACCGGCCATGGACTGAGTTTCGTCAAGAGGGCGGTTGAAATGCACGATGGAGTGGTCAACTATGAGCCCACTCACCTTGGTAATAACTTCTATTTCATCCTGCCATATAACTTGAGGTAAAATCTCTAATTAAGTCTCACTTCGCGAGGCTGTTATGCAACTCCCTACCCCTGGTGGGGGGGATTCAAATGGATAGGGCGCACAGCGCAAAGAGTCGCGAGAAAGTATTTTTCGCTACGCCCTTAGCGCCATGCGCCATGCGTTTAATTAGCCCGCCTTTACTTCAATTCTCTTTGGCTTTGCCTTTTCCGCTTTGGGCAATATCAACCTTAAGACGCCGTCTTTCATGGAAGCGCTGATTTTACTCTGATCGATGCGGTCGGAAATGGTAAAATGGCGGTGAAACCCGCCAATATCATACTCTCGGAGAAGGTATCTTTCTTTCTCAAATCCCTGCTTCTCAACCTCGCCCGATATCTTCAACTCGTTATTGTGCAGGTCAATGGTGACGCCATCACTGGCCACCCCGGGCATATCGGCGAGGACGGTAATTTCTTCTTCTGATTCAAAGATATCCACGGTAGGATTAAAAACTAGACCCGGCCTAGTATATTCCGCTTCGCTTTGCAGTTCTTGTTTTTCTCTAACCTGTAAGTCCTTATCTGCCATTGTAATCACCTCCTCTAAGATATCTATTCAGCTTGGCCTATTCGGCCTTTACCGTAACCTGCCGCGGTTTAGCCTCCACAGCTTTGGGCAGGGTTACAGTGAGCACGCCGTTTTTGCATACTGCTGTGACTTTGTCGGCATCCACCAGAGTGGGCAGGGAAATAATGCGCCTGAATTTACCAGCATCTCGCTCCCTGCGGTGGTAAGAAACTTTTTCTCCCTCCGGGGCTATCTTCCTCTCCCCCTTGAGGATGAGATTGTTCTCCTTGGTAGTCATTTCGATGTCATTAGGATCTACCCCAGGCAATTCTGCCCGGACATAGAGATTGCTGTCATCCTCAGAGATATTGAGTGGTGGAAAAACCCCTGCAGCAGGGGCAATTCCCCTCCCGCCAGCATAATCACCGAAAATTCTGTCCATCTCCCTTCTGAGACGATTCATCTCACTGAAGGGATCACGATGCCAGCCAAAAAATCCAGGTTTCCATCTTACTACTGCCATGGTCCATCCCTCCTTTCAAAACCTTCTCTTAGTTAGATTATTATTATGCCTGTTCCTCGCCGCAAAGAGCATCAATAGTTTGATGCGAGCAAAAATTAAGCAGTCCCTCTAGGGTTGTCAAGTGGCTGGTAATAGATTTTTCCCCCACCCACTGTGATCAAAGGTAGGAAGAAAAATTAGATGTGTAGATTTATGGTATGAAAGAATTTACGTCGATTTTCAAGATGAACTATTGAAGCAAAAACTGCCGGTTGAAGTGCAAAGAGAAATCCAATTGCACCACTTGACCGACTTGAGCTGTAAGTTTATTTTTTCGATGAGGTCAAACATTTGACCCGGATATTTCACCAATAACCTCCGACGAGTCTTTTAATCAGAAGGAGAAGAAAAAATAAAAAGTGATTAATATAATAAAGCCTGTGGGTTTTGCTCCGCAGGATAAGTACATACCCTCTTTCCATTTAAGAAACTATGTCGCAGTTCGTCATCCCCGCCAAGTTCCGCAAGGCGGAACGCGAGCCGGGATCCAGGAAAGAATTTAATCACATTGAATTTTCTCTGGATTCCGGACCTCGTGCGCCATAGGCGTACTCGTCCGGAATGACGGGTTCACCGTTATTAACATTGTTTATAAGAGGAAAGAAGATTCTTACGTAGTTAGGCGAAAAAGAGTTTTATAATATACACAATTTTCTTCGTGGCCTTTGACCAGTTTCTAGTGTCAAGCCACCCGTAGGTGTTTGAAAGGTATAAAACCGTTTAGTGCGGTAGCCCTCCGACTTTTTGTTTAAAAAGGAGATGAGGTATGGCGGAACCAGAAATCACCGTCTACGGCGCCCCCTGGTGTCCAGATTGCCGTCAGAGCAAACAGTTTCTAGGTGAACACCAAATTCCCTACAATTGGGTAGATATCGAAGAGAACAAAGAAGCGGAAGAGTTCGTGGTCAAGACAAACAAGGGCAAACGAATCATTCCTACCATCGTTTTTGCGGATGGCTCTTTTCTAGTGGAACCCAGCAATGCAGAATTGGCGGCCAAATTGGGCTTGAAAACCATTGCCAGCCGCAGCCATTACGACCTCATTGTTCTTGGGGGAGGTCCTGCAGGTTTAACCGCAGCTGTTTACACGGCTAGAGAGTTCATCGATACCCTGGTGATAGAGCGCGCAGCCTTTGGGGGGCAGGCTGCGGGTACAGAAAAACTGGACAATATGCCCGGGTTTCCACAGGGAGTGGCTGGCAGCGAATTCTCCCAGCGGTTGCGTCAACAAGCAGAGCGCTTTGAGGTGGAACTTTTGCAAGCACAGGAGGTAACTCGCCTTCACAGCCATGAGAACTATCACTGCGTGCAAACCGGAGATGGTTCGGAGTATAGCTCCCGAGCCTTACTCATTACCACCGGAAGCCGCTACCGAAGATTGAATGTGGTCGGTGAAAGCGAATTCATAGGTGCTGGGGTCCATTTTTGTGCCACCTGCGATGGTCCCTTTTATAAGGGAAAGAGAGTTGCAGTAGTTGGTGGTGGTAACAGCGCCACCGAGGAAAGCCTTTTGCTGACGAAGTTTGCCGAAAAAGTAACCATTCTGGTGCGAAGCGGCGAATTCAAGGCCACTAAGATCATTCAGGAGAGTGTCTTGAGCCACCCCAAAATTGAGGTGCTCTGGCATACGGAAGTAAAGGAGTTCCTGGGTGAGGGCTCCAAATTAAAGATGCTGAGAATAGTGAACAATCAAGATGGTACAGAGCAAGACCTGCCTATGGATGGAGCCTTCATTTTTATCGGGCTTGAGCCAAACACTGGATTTCTTACTGGAAGTGGAGTGCTTTTGGATCAATGGGGTTTTATTGTAACAGGCCAAGACCTGGTTTACAGTGGCAA
>JAJDNT010000127.1 GCA_022340515.1 Deltaproteobacteria bacterium | reverse complement strand
AGATTCCCAATGTGGTGTTTAAGTCCGGCAATCGTTTTCATATCAATCCAGTGCGAACTTATGGCTTCCATGAACTAGGCAATCTCCGTGCCAGGGAAAAGAGTTTCAACTACGCCTATGAAAGAGTCGGACTACCGGTGCAGGTGAAAAGAGGCTGTAATCAGAACTGCTCCTACTGTGTTGAACCGCTCATTGAAGGAAGAAACTATACCTTCAAAGATCAAAGTGACATAATTGAAGAACTCAAGACAGTTGCTGAAAATTACGGTGATATTAGAACCGTTTTTTTTGTTGACACGGAGTTTAATCTTCCGCACCTCGACTATTCCTCGCACTTGCTAAAAGAGATCATAGAATCGAAGCTGAACAAACATTTCCGCTTCTCTTCTCAATTCTTACCCAAACCTTTCGAGCATGCCTTTGCAGAACTGCTGGCCGAAGCAGGCTTTTCAATCATTCTTACCTGTGACAGTTTTGCTGACAGTGTCCTTGAAAAAAATGGGGCATCATACCGCCAGAAGGACATTATCAATACTCTTGAGCTCTGCGAAAAATGCGGTATTGATTGCACATTAGCACTGATTTTTGGCTTGCCGGGGGAAAACTACGGCACCATTGAACATACCATCAGGCAAATGAAGAGTTACCCCCCAAATGTTTTGAGGCGATATGAATATACAGTCGGCGGAAGGATATATAATGGTACTCCTTTGTGCCAATTCGTTGAACGGCAAACCGCTACGCTCCATGTATACGGAAAGAAATCGCCGGGATATATAGAACCCTACTATTACTGCTCTCCTGATCGACCATTGGAACTCAAGGCTTATATAGAAAACCTTCTTCCTTTTCCTGCGCTTTATCAAAACAAATTCGATGAGACCGACCACCAAAGCCTAGCCATAGGTTATTTGATTGACCAGGAGAATTGGAGTAAAGCCACGGAAAGGTTTTTTGAGAGTGACCTGGCTGCTCAGAGGTCAATCTATGACTATATCTTCCGTAAATTAGTTGATTCAGGCAAAATAGAGGCAGCTAAAACCGTATCTGAGCACTTGTTGGAAAAAATGCTTCGAAGTCAGAAGATCACTGGTTATGGAGATGAAATAGCAGTTGTGCAATACTACTTGAGCCTCTTGGAAGCTGTTAGCCCGGATTATTCATGAGTTCGTTCCGATTTCATGAACAATCCGTCCTTCGGACTTCGACTGCGGCCCTTTCAGACCTCCGCTCAGGGCTAGCCTTGAGCTGGGTGCGGAGCACCGGGTCGAAACCTGTAACAAAAATTTTTCTTTGGGTGCAGGTGATTATTCACGAATTCAAGAATTCGTGAATTATGCAGGCTAGTTGACCAAACATTCTTTTCAGATCATGGCTGAAAAACAGATCCACTTTCTATCCGGCGACATTGAGATTGAAGGGCTACTTTACTCCTCCGTAGGAGACAAAGGTGTTGTCATTACCCACCCCCACCCTCTCTATGGCGGCAATATGTACAACAATGTGGTGGAAGTGCTGGTTCGAATTTATCAACTGGAGGGGTACACCACCCTAAGATTCAATTTCCGCGGTGTGGGGTTGAGCAAGGGTGCATACGACAGTGGCATAGGGGAACAGGAAGATGTGAGGGCTGCCCTGCAATACCTTGCCCAGCAAGGGAAGAAAATCCTAGACCTTGCGGGGTACTCATTTGGTTCCTGGGTTAATGCTCTCGCCATCTCCGAGGTGGACACTGTTGACAGGATGGTTATGATTTCACCTCCGGTGGCCTTCATGGATTTCAACTCGGTTGGATTGATCCCACAAATCCAACTCGTCGTTGCTGGCAGTCGTGACGACATAGCACCGCCAGAACTTATCAAGAAGATGCTGCCTACCTGGAACCCCAGAGCACACCTGAAAGTAATCGATGGCGCCGACCACTTTTACCTAGGATACACAGGAAAACTTGAGTCTGTATTGACTGCCTATTTGAAAGACCATGGAGCCTAGATGCTACTCAACCTCTTCTTCCGAAAAACTTATGGCCCCGTGAGGACAAGCGGGAATGCAAATGCCGTCGAAATCACATTTGGACTCATCTATGGTGGCAGCACCCTCTAGCAACGAAATTGCATCTCGAGGGCAAACCTTCACGCATTCACCCGAACCGCGACATTTATCTCGATCTACAAGAATCTTCATCTTCCTGGCACCTGTATGATGGTTTGGGAGGGAACAAGTACACAATATTAATCTATACCAACGACAGGGGCAAGTCCGCTCCTCTCAGAGGTTCTCCCCAGAACGTTTGGCTTGTGGCCGTGGATCCCGCCCATTACAAGCACCAGGAGACATCCCCCAGCAGGAACAGGTCACAAAAAAGGACAGGGTGAGCTACTCGGAAATCTCTCCTGGTGTTTCTTCTGAGTGACTGGCGGAAGGCCTGAGACACTTTCGCGGCTGCGGGTGGGGGACCCCCTGGCCCCGTTCCGCAGGAACGGGGAACAGGGAGGGGGTGGCCTCACCCGCCCGCGGCTGCGTTAAAAGTGACCAGGCCGTGAGACTCGGAACGATAGAAGGGACACCAGGAGACATTCTCATTTCCAAATCAGCCGCGAACTTGGCTAATTCCATAACTCACAAACATCAATCATCCGTTTTTTATAGAAACTCCTGCGCTTCTTTGACTTGACAAAGCTTGAAACAGTTGTTCTATTGTCATCGAAAGATTTCAAGATTAAAGGTCCACCAAATTAACCACAATGCCCGACTTCGCCTTCGGGAAAAATCAGGGAGGGAATCTCCATGTTAAAAGGGCTTGAGAAACTAACCTATTTGCTATTCGTCTTCGTCATTTATTGTTGCCTGTTGCTGTCTCCGGCCCTGGCCGCTGAACAACCCCCAGCCGTAGGATCTACTTTGCCCCCCATCAAGCTGGCCGTGCCTGATGATCCTCAAGTTAAGAACTACTTGGGGCTTTCCGGAGGCAAGCAATTCACTATCCCCCAGATCGAAGCACAGGCTGTTATCATTCAAATCTTTAACATGTACTGACCATATTGTCAGAAAGAAGCGTTCCGGGTGAACGAATTGTATCGGGCCATTGAAGGGCGCAAAGATGTTAAGGGCAAAATGAAACTCATCGGTATTGGCGCTGGGAACAGCGACTTCGAGGTGAACTTTTTCCGTAAAAAATACGAGGTCCCCTTTCCCCTCTTCACAGATCAGGACTACGCTATCCACAAAGCGATTGGCGAGGTGAGAACACCATACTTTATTGGTGTCAGACTCAAAGGTGATGGGAACGCCGAGGTTTTCTATTCCAAGCTGGGAGGCTTCGAAAACGCAAATAAGTTTCTAGACAGTATGGTCAAATTGTCCGGGCTATAGGCGGGAGGAAATACCATGGCGATCAAAAAACATCTTTCCTTAAAGTGCATGTTGGCATTATTGGTCATCTTCATCTGGACCGCTGCAGTCGGTGGCCAATCCCCTGACTTCAAGGATAATATCTATCCGCTAGAAAAACTGAAGCCCACAGACAGTGTACTTAAGGTAAAAGTGGGTGACCGGGCGCCAGACTTCACTCTTCCGGCGGTCCGAGGAGACAAGGTGACTTTGAGTCACTATCGCGGCAAGAAAAACGTGGTTCTATCTTTTGTCCCAGCTGCCTGGACACCCGTTTGTTCAGACCAGTGGCCCGGATACAATATCGCCCGGGAGTTTTTCATGCAAAATAACGCCATTCTTTTGGGCATAACTGTGGACAACATCCCCACTCTGTATGCCTGGACCAATGAGATGTGTATGGGTGGTGGAGAGCTGTGGTTTCCCGTTCTTTCAGACTTTTACCCCCATGGAGCGGTAGCTGAAAAATACGGGATCCTGCGCTCCGACGGTGTCAGCGAGAGAGCTCTTTTTGTCATCGACAAGAAGGGAATAATTCGCTATATAGACGTACACGACATTAATGAGAGACCACGATTGGAAGTTTTAGTAGGGGAACTGCAAAAGCTGGAGAAGTAGGCTCCAACTGGAGTCCCAAGCAAAGCCACATCTAAGACCCGCGAATCTCTTCAAACCTCAGCCTTTTAGAAGTCGCACTTTTTTATATTCCCCAAAGTCGAGGAGCCTTACGCTCGTAACCCTCTTCTTCCGCTAACAAATCGAGGTGGGCAGTGACTACATCATCTACTGCCAAGGCCTTGGGATCACTACCTTTTCGGGTATCTACAACTTTTATATAACCCTTGCACTGTTCGCAGACCTGCACCCTGTAGATGTCATCACCCTCACCGTAGAAGTAGCGAAGGTCTTCTTGTTTTTCGTTACCACAAAATGGACAACCCAGACGGGGTAGCTTCCACAAGTGCCCACAGAACGAACAGAGCCCTTCCCTCTTCCCCTCCTCACCAACCAGAGCAGCAATTGCAGGCAATCCACCGCAGATGGGGCAGTAGGGGTGTCGCCAATTCTCTAGTTTAGAACTTCTTGCGACACTTGCAACAGTGGCCAGCAATGAAGGTTGTATACTAAGTTTGGTCAGGGCCTGAAGAACAGGTAATGGAACCTCTAGGTCTTTGGCATATCTCTCAATGGTCTCTGCCTGGTTGTACAGCACTGCCGAGTTCAGCTCGGCAGTATCTAGCCTACCAGAGGCTAAAGCTTCCAGCAAAGCCTTGCCGGCTGAAGCAAGAACAGGATTTTCTTCAGTTGAAAGTTGGCAGAGCTTCCGAAAGAGACGCTCTGAGTTATCTTTGTCTACTGAAAAATTTTCCGACTCCATTAGAGGAAAGCCTTCCTCTATTTTCAGTTTGATTCGTTCTGCCGAAAAGGCGATCTCCGGTATCGGTGTTTGCTCTTGCGTTTCATGCTGAGCGGCCAACACTTTGCCATAAAAGGCCAGCACTTCCTCAAGTTCATTACTGTCCTTCCTGCACTGCTCAAGCCTATTTTTCATCCTCTCATAAAGTTCATCCATTTGTGCAAACATAAAGTTAGTCTCCCTCTAATCGCTCAAAAACGGCTCCCCTTTGATAGTTTTCGCCAACCTCGATATCTCATAATACCAGATGACCTTGACAGTTAATAATTTTTACCTTGGGATTCCAACCAGCGAGAGCACAGAGAGGGCAAAGTGATTGTAGTCGTCAGCATTTGCACCTCAAGGAACCAGCTGACTTTATTTCTCTGCGGCCTCTCAGTCCTCTGTGGCTAAAACTCCGCCGCTGATTTGATTCCGCAAATTAGCACAAAAAAGGAGGGACCTAAGTCCCTCCCACGGTTAGAGCGATTTTAATTCAATCGCCAGGTTTCTCTTACACCTTGACCACACTTGTAATCAAGTCAGTGGCAGGCCGGATGAGTTTACGCAAAGCCAGCTTTCTGCTGATGCCAACGTCATTCTGCGCCACCGCAAATTTGTGGTAAACCATAGGATCGTCCACTACCAGAAAGATGGTGCGGATAGAATCGGCATCCAGAAGTTGTGCTTTACTGTAACCCTTCTTCTTGAGTTCTTCCACCCTTGAGTTGGCCATATCCAGCATTATGCCCCGATCGCCAAAGTTCATGGTCCCTGTGGGGCAGACTTTGACACAGGCAGGCAAAAGACCGTTAGATATCCGGTCGATACACATGGTGCACTTCGCCATTTGTTTGGTAACCGGATCCTGCCGGGGTATGTTGTAGGGACAGGATTGCCGGACCTCCTCAAAGGCCGATGGGCTCAATTTACTGGTCTTGCTCGTAAAAATCACCGCACCTGTGGCATCATCTTGAATAATGGCTCCGTCGACGTAGCCTTCGGCAGTATCCTTGCACGGTGGCTCGAGACAGTGCCGACACTGATCGGGGAAAAAGTACCAGTTGAGCTTCCCCCCGGACATCACCTCCCGAAACCTTACCAACTTGAAGGTAGCGAAGGAGAGATCTGCTGGATTCTGAAAGCTACCCCAATTAAAGGTCTTGGTGGCCGGCAGGTTGTTCCATTCTTTGCAGGCTACCTGGCAGCCTCGGCAGGCCGTACATTTGGTAGTGTCTACGAAAAACGATTTATCAGCCATACAGCTCTCACCTCCTTCTAGGCTTTCCTCACATTCACCATGAATGCTTTGGTTTCCGGGATCAGGGTGTTGGGATCACCGATGGAAGGAGTGAGCAGATTCGCGCTGTCACCGCCATCCTTAGGAGTGACCCAGCCGTAGCACCAGGGTAAGCCAATCTGATGTATGGTGGTACCGGCAATCTTGAAAGGTTTAAAACGCATGGTCACAATTGCAACCGCCTCTACCCTCCCACGTGCCGACTCCACTATTACCCGATCACCATTCTTGATTCCCTTGAGTTTGGCCAGCTCTAGACTCATCTCGCAGAACGACTGGGGCTGCGCTTCCACCAGCCACGGCTGCCACCGGGTCATAAGGCCGGTCTGCCAGTGTTCAGTGACCCGATAGGTGGTACCAACGATGGGATAGCGTGGATCGCAGGTAGCCCGGGCGTCTGCCTCTGTGCCGAATTCCTTGATAGTGGGATTGACAAACTGTCCACTCATCAAGTTCTTCTCAATGGGACACTCGAGGGGTTCGTAGTGCTCCGGGAAGGGGCCGTCTGCCCTACCCGGGCCGAAAATGTGAGCAAATCCCTCGGTTTTCATGATGAAGGGGTATTTTGACTTGTCGTTTACCTTGCCATCGGCGGTAAGCATGGGCGGCCAGCCACCATCCGGCACATCGCCTACCCATTTTTCGCCGGTCCAGGTA
>JAJDNT010000088.1 GCA_022340515.1 Deltaproteobacteria bacterium | reverse complement strand
AAGGGCTTTGCCGATAACTCTTTCAGAATGACCATGACCATAATATTCGGCGGTATCGATGGTTGTTATGCCCTCCTCAAAGGCAGCCCGCAAGGCCTTGGTGGTTTCAGAGTCATCTATGCCTACCCACATTTCCTTGCCCGCCTGCCAAGTGCCCATGATTATCGGAGAAATTTGTACTTCCGATGTTCCCAGGAAACGTAATTCCATTGCTGCCTCCTAAGTTTGACGTTGGTTATTCCTTTATGATTTATTAAACACTAAGGAGGAAAAAGACAAGGAAGAGATTGCGGATTGTAGAAAGCACTAATTCTTAATCTTGCAACCAGCATCCAGTATCTAGCAACCAGCGACCAGAATCCAGAATCTTGCACGAGGAACGATATATGAATTTAACCCAACCAACAGTTCTGGGTAGGACAAATCTTAAAGTAGGTAGATTAGGAGTCGCTTCGAGCTATGGTGCGCCCTGCAAGGCTTTTGAAGAAGCATTTGAGCGGGGATGCAATTATTTCTATTGGGGCTCCATACGTAAGAGTGGAATGGGCGAAGCAATAAAAAACATCTGCGGACGGGGTAAACGTAATGACTTGATTATCGTAATCCAAAGTTATTCACGCTCCGCTTCCCTGATGGAATTATCTTGCCGGAGGGCATTAAAACGCTTGGCTTTAGACTACGGCGACGTCTTACTCTTGGGTTGGTATCGCAAGAGACCCCCTAGGAGGATACTGGAAAGGGCCGACAGTATGAGGAGAAAAGGAATGTTCCGTTTTTTGGCCATATCGAGCCACAATAGAAAACTTTTTCCGAAACTAGCCAAAGAAAATTTGTTTGATATCTTTCACATTCGTTACAATGCCGCGCACCGTGGAGCGGAGATAGAGACTTTCCCCTACCTGCAAGGAGATAACAGGGTTGGTGTAGTAAGTTACACTGCCACAAGATGGGGCCAACTCCTCGAAGAAAAAAAGATGCCTCCAGGCGAACCGGCACCTTCAGCGAGCGACTGTTACCGTTTTGCCCTATCCCATCCAGCAGTAGATATTTGCCTGACGGGACCTAAAAACCTTGAGCAAATGCGAGAGGCTCTAAGAACCCTAGACCTTGGTCCCATGAGTGAGGATGAGCTTGCGCGGATGAGAAAAATTGGTAATTACATCAGAGGGATAGACAGTTGAAGTGGAGATAGGTGGATTGCCACCGCCTTTAGACATTATCGGTAACAACCCAGAAATCTTCTGATCGAACCGCAACGGCAGGCCTGAGGCCATAAGGCCGCGGCAGGATACCGTGACTAAAACTCATTAGTTCAATCCGGAAGGGCGTGAACTTCACAAGCACGTAGTCATCTCCTTCAGGGCCCTGGGGAAGAAATCCAATCCAATCCTCTCGCCAGTACTTTCTCTTCTTGTTAGTATCCCTTTCTATCTGGGCTGACCCCAGGAGGGTAACATAGGCCGTGCCCGCCTTATCATGGAAAGCCAAGGTAACCCTGTTGTCCTTTTGGATTTCGTGCACCTTTCGGGATTTGGACCAGGTGCCGACCCAGATTGTCATATCCTCTTCGGGCTCAAATGGTTGCACCAGCCTAGCATTCGGTTCCCCTTTATCACCTAGGGTGATGAGGAAACAATACTCTGCTGACCTTATGCTGGACTTTGCAGTTTCGAGCAAGTGTTCTACTTTTAAGGCTCCCATCACTTTTTACCTTTCACAAATGTTCGCCTCTATGCATTCGATGGCCAAACCCGCCACTAGGTCGAAACCAGCTGGGGAAATACTTAACTCAGTTCACTAGGTGATAGGCATACCATTTATGAAAAAAATCCACTAAAAACAACTGTGACACGAAGACAGATGGCTGTCAAGGCTGTCAAGGCTGGCAAATTGGTAAGTGGTCAACGAAGTTCTGATCTATTCAAATCCGGCTGCGGAGAAACTCTGTGATCCGAGCAAAAACACGCTGTGATATTTCCCCTCTGAGGATGCCGTGGCGGTCGGAGTTAAACATGACCAACTCCTTATCCTCTGAACCGAGGTTTTCATATACTTCTTTACTTCCCTCGGGATGAACAACGGGATCCCCGGATGACTGTATCAAGAGGGTAGGGACCTTTATTCGGTCAAGGCGAGGTGCGAGCTGGTCCATCAACTCGATTAGCTCTTTTACTCCACTTATGGGATTACGAAAATAGTTGATATGCGGGTTTTCAGGTTCATTGGGTACGAAATGCCTCCGCCCTTCATCTTTAACCAGTTTGTCCACCAGCTTGTTCCAGAGAACAACAGCAGGGGCAAGTTTGGCTGTTCTTCTTCTCAGTCTCATGGCACAGTTGATGGCAAAGACGGCTTTGACCTTGTATAGCATGTTTGTAGCTGCAAGTAAGGCCAAGCCGGCTCCCATACTGAAACCTCCCAAAACAACATCTCGGGCACTATTTGCCAAGATCATATAACCACGTTCCACTGACTGCAACCAATCTTCCCAGGTTCGGAGTGCCAGATCTTCCGGGCTAGTACCGTGTCCGCGGAGGCGAGGGGCAAAAACGGTGTAGCCCTGTTTATGCAGATGTTCGGCAAGGGGGTTTACCTCTTCAGGAGCAGCCAAATAGCCGTGAACCAGTAATACTCCGGCCCTGGGGCGAAGCTTGCGATAAAAGATGGGAGCACCAATATGTTTAGGTTTTGATTCATCCTTACGTTGATAGGTTGCATAATCCGAGTCGAACTCCTGCCTAGATATTCGGAGAAATTTGCGCCGCAACCGCCAGCGCAGCGACCAGCTGGAATGCTCAGCGATTAAGCGCACTTTTCTCGTTAGCGGCCGAAGATACTCCACCTCATTGAGAATGACCTGGTAGGGATTTTCTCTCCGGATGCTGTGAAAATCGAAAAGACTCTTCATTGCCAGCCTTCTTAGGCGGACCACATCGCCTTCTACTTCAACCGCGCCGCTTTTTTTTGCCACCTCGAGGAAATCGGCCAGGACTTTGTGATAGTTTCGACAAAGCTGGACGCATTGGTCCTGGAGTAACCCTGAATGCAACCTTACCGACTTGAGCTCGGTGATTGTTTCCGCAGCCAAGTAAACCCGTTGGGCTAGACTGAAAAGAGTCAATTTTTGCCCAGGATAATATTTTAAAATATAAGCAATCAGGTGGTCATAATTGACCATGGTGTTCTGGTAAATGGAAGCCATCACCTTCCTGGTGAGTTTGCTGGCGATTAGCCGCATGGCCGGCCTGGAAGGCAGTGAATCGTCGGGCATTATGCGATGTAAGCTCCGTATGTCTTTTTGGATAACCCGCCTTCTGAGTAATGGCCTTATGGCTAGAGGCTTGTCTATAGTTATGTCAATGTCCACTCCGGAAAGAAGCATGGTTCCTTCAGTCTGCAGTTCCTCCACGATGCGGTCGGGCATGTCTTTTACGAGATATGAGGCAATTTTCTCAATGGCGTTTTGTTTAGAGCGAATAGGATAATAGCTAATGTTAACTGGCACCAGAAAGGTCTCGCCCTTGCTCACTTGTTCCATGGAAGAAAGATCAAAAACCTGCAACTGCTGATTGAGCAAAGCGGTGTCGGTCGCCTGCAAGTGTTGAAGCCTTAGCCGGTAGAATTCTGTACGTAATGCCAAGGCAGCAGCGCCGGTATGGGGCGGTCGCCGGGTGCCCGTGGTGCTGTATATGAGGAATTTACCGCTCTCAATTATCTTTTTGTCCTTGATCATGGAGCCTTCCGGAAAAATTAGCCAAGGATTGTCTCCCATTAGTAAAGAGCGAATAATAGTTTTGTCGCGGTTGGGATCCTTCGTAGATATTGCACCCACGCTGTCCAAAAAAACACCAAGAGCTCCGGTGAACAGACCGTGGTAGGCGAGAGACATAATTGGCTTGCCAGTGAGCCTGTAAAACTCGTAAGGAAGAATTAGGGTTTCCAAGCGGGTGAAGTGATTCACGGCGAAAACGATGATACCGTCTGGAACGTTTTCGGCGCCGTGGACCCGTACCGCTGCCTTAAACCAACGGGACAAGGCCTGTATACCAAGTTTGCTGAGCGACAAAGCCAAGCGGCTGATTTCTGCCATCACACCCCTCGTCTGAAGAAAGCCGCTTTTCCCCGACCATTTTACCAAATAGGGTGGCGAGACAGCTTGGTAAAACATCCGGGCTAATGGAATTTTCCCACCAAACAGCCTTGTGTGTACAGTGTTTTCACTTGACTTCTAGCCTTTGCACTTTACGTGCCTGACCAGAGTGTTGCAGATGGGAGATTTTAGCTTGTAGATTTGGGATTTGGGGCTTAAGCCAGCATCAAACCCGTTCCACATATTCACCCGTGCGGGTGTCTATCTTTACCGTGTCACCTTCATTTATGAAAAGAGGAACCTGGATGACATATCCAGTTTCAAGAATGGCTGGCTTGGTAGCTCCCGTGGCAGTGTCCCCCCGCAGGCCCGGCTCGGTCTGAGTGATTGGTAGTTCCACGAAAATGGGAAGATCGATACCGATGGGCTTGTTGTTAAAAAAAAGCATTTTGACGTCCAAGTTATCTCTAAGGAAATTTTTGCTGTCGCCCAAGTGCTCATCATCTATGAAGATCTGCTCGTAACTGTTGTTATCCATGAAGCAATAACCTTCGGCATCCTGGTAAAGATACTGCATATCCCGTTCCACCAGGTCAGGGCGATCAACTTTTTCACCAGATCGGAAGGTTTTTTCCAGAACCTGACCAGTCTCCATATTCTTGAGACGGGTTCGGACGAAGGCACCGCCTTTGCCTGGTTTGACGTGAAGGAAATCAACAATTATGAAAGGCTTCCCCTCCATTTCGATCTTTAAGCCTTTACGAAAGTCAGTTGTAGAATACATGGTTTCGTCTTTCCCATTACCCTTAAGTTTTCACTACAAAGTGCCCAAGGATCACAAAGGAAATTTACCCAGTGCTTCTAGAGTCTTTATGCCCTTTGTGCTTTCTCTTGTTTGCCCGAGTCGTGGTGGAATCAGTAAAGATTGGCATGAACCATGGATCGTTGATCTCTGGCCTAGACCTCATGAGCTTTGGCGGCCCGGGAAGGTTATGACGAGTGTAGCTTTTTAGTATACTTCTTTATAAAGGCGGCCATTTGTTCTGGGTCGATTCCTGAGGCCCCAGAGGGAGACGATGCCCCTGCTGCACCAGCTTCTTCTTGCATGTTCTTTTGCCACGATTCAAGAACTGACAAAAGATTACGCTTAACCTGATCTTCACCGACCTGCCTCTCCAATTCAGCTGGTTCGTCTTCCAGCCCCTCGGTTTCGGCAGAAGTGTCGCAGATTGTGTCATACACTTCAGCATCTTCCTTTAACCGACCTTGTTCCTCATAGAGTTGTGCCATAGCAATAGTGGACACCTCTGTTTTTTCGGGTGGGGCCTCTTCAGTCCAAGTCTCTGATTCCCTTTCCTCTGCACCCCTGCCCAGTAGTTTTGCTTCACCTGGGTGGATGGCCTGAAAAAGTCGTCGGTAGTGTTCAGCCGATTCGATATCCCCCTTTTTGTCATAGAGTTCAGCCAGGGCACGGTAAGTAACCATATTTATTTCTAGCATCTCTCTGGCCTTCAGCAGCTCACTTTCAGCCCGGTCCAATTCACCCGTACGCAGATAGGAAACCCCGAGTATAACTCTGGCCCTAAGATCATGGGGGCGGAGGCGTAAGCCATTTACACAAGTCTCAATGGCCTCCCTGTACATTTCCTTTTCCATGAGTGCTTCGGCCAGATAAACAAATATCTGGGAGGAGGGGTCCTTGCTCATCATTTGCTGGTAAAATTCAAGTTCATCCATGGTTAATTTCCCTGGCTCATAGTTTTCGGCTCAGCCATTATTTGGGCTTGACTATAGATGTTTTAGTCGAGAAAAGCAACACTTACTAGGGTTCGGAAATGTCCTTCAGTGAAGCCTTGCTTTCAATTCTCTAGGGGATGATTTGCAGCAGCCAGACATTCTGGGGACATCAAAAAAAGTCCCCACCCCTGCAAAATTCGAAGCAGGGGTAGGGCGTGGAAGGAGGTTTCTGGCTTGGCGTAGGGTCGACATAGTCAAACCCTATCCGATCCGTAGTATAATCTGAAAATCTATAGTGGGAAAGTAGGGCAGGAGAAAAGCAACTCTATTCCTGAGACTCGGGTTTGACAAATTGAAAAATAAGTTCACCCTCTTTGACCAAGCCAAGTTCCTGGCGTGCCAGACTCTCTATGGCAGCAGGGTCGTCTTGCAAGCGACTAATTTCTTCGTAAAGATGGTGGTTTTCCCTCTCCAGAACGTGATTTTTTTCCAGAAGTTCTTGGTGTTCTACATACAGTTGACGGAGATGAAGTAGTCCGTTGGGACTCCAGATAATTAAAAGTAAAGAGGCCAAGAGCAGGGAGGGCCAGATGAGGAAATACCATTTGTTTTTCGTAGGTTTTAGCTTTCTGTTCATGGCCGGGCCTATTAAATGAGGCCTAAACTGTTACATTCCGAGGAAGACAAATATCGTCCCCTCAATGGAAATCTCACTGCTGCGTTAGTCTAACATCTTTAATTCTTTATCACAAATTGAATAGAGTTGTAAATCACTAGTTGCAAAGGCAAAAATTCACTCAGCATATCTATCGTTGATCAAATCACTCCTTCCTGAGCTTCTGAGCAAAAGACTGTGTTCTTTCTCCACAGGGCCTGATAAAATAACTCTAATTTTTGTCTGACTCCTACCGCTTTCATTCAAAGAAGGCAAGTTGAGCATCTTCAAGCTAAGGGTCAGGCTTCTGCTCGATTTTTTCACTTGATCTCCTAGAAGTGGCCAAATGCTATAGAGCAAACAGGGGAGTTTGTTATGAAAAGGCTAAGTATTTTCTTGATATTCTTACTTACTTTGGTTGGATGTGCCACCAAGCCCGGAACGTCAACATCAGAACTCGGAGAAAAACCCGATGTTTTTTGCAAGCTGATCCAAAAGCCAGACCCCTTACTTATGGGAACCTGGGAATGCAAGTTTTCGAGATATATCGGTAGATCTCATGCCGACGAGAACTATGTTAAGTATCAGTTGAGAAAATACGATAATAAATATTGTCTCTATTTTTATCGCACCTGGCGCAGCGGCAACAAGAAGAAATCAGAATGGAAAGACTGGGCTATCAATGACAAAGAAATATTGGGAGAACCAAGATTCGGGGTAAAGATATTCGTACAGGACAACCATGTCTATTTTACCATTAGAGGACTCGATGAACCGACGAAAATGTCACGGGTCGCAGATTAAACCTGACCAGGCCAACACACCTCCCTGCCATTGACACCTTAGTCTGCCGTTTTGTGGGCGTTTTTGTTTTACCATCGAGGCTATGGTGGGTATTTCAGTAGAGCAAAAAAAGCAGAGAAACACGGGAACTCCCGGTGGAGAAAAGCCTTGACAAAAGGGGGCGAGGGGATAGAATGACTGAATTTTAAAGGGAATTTCAAATGTATCTCTCCAGGTAAAACATGGAGAAAGCGGGAGATAAATACATGGGAATCGTTGGAGACAAAATCAAGGAGTTAAAGGAAAAGGAAGCCAAGCTTCTTGAAATGGGCGGTGAAGCAGCAGTGGAGAAGCAACATGAACGTGGCAAGCTCACTGCCAGGGAGAGAATCAATCTACTTTTCGACCCCGGGACCTTCAGGGAAACCGA
Source organism: Deltaproteobacteria bacterium (assembly GCA_022340515.1). GTDB lineage: Bacteria > Desulfobacterota > Syntrophobacteria > BM002 > BM002 > BM002. The sequence goes on along the minus strand of JAJDNT010000088.1, from coordinate 16,932 downwards.
TATTTTCATGAAGCACCGTGGTACTTTGTTTGGCCTGGAAAAAATGGAGATTCCAGCGGATGGGGTGATAACCGGTTACGGCAAGGTAAATGGCCGTCCTGTTTGCTCTTTTTCACAAGACTTTACAGCTCGCGCGGGCACCTTGGGAGAGATGCATTCTAAAAAGATTTGCAAGATCCTTGACCTGGCAATGAAATCTGGAATTCCTGTTGTGGGCTTCAATGACTCGGGAGGGGCGCGCATCCAGGAAGGAGTGGACTCACTTTCTGGCTACGGGCAGATTTTCTATCGCAATGCCATCGCCTCAGGTGTGGTACCTCAGATATCGGCAATCATGGGTCCTTGTGCGGGAGGAGCAGTCTATTCCCCGGCCATGACCGATTTTGTCTTCATGGTCAAGAATACCAGTCACATGTTCATTACCGGACCCGATGTGATCAAGGCGGTGTTGGGAGAAGTAATTACCTTTGAGGATCTGGGCGGGGCCATAGCGCACAACACCAAGAGTGGAGTTGCTCATTTTGCCTGCGAAGATGATGCTCACGCCATTGAGAGAATCAAAGTATTGCTGAGCTTCCTGCCCAACAACAACCTGGAAGAACCGCCTCGGGTAGAGACCGGTGACAGCCCACTTCGCACCGATCCAGCCCTAGACTCCATAATACCAGACAACCCCATGGGGTCTTACGACATGAAGGACGTCATTACCTCCATAGTGGACAATGGAGATTTTTATGAGGTTCATGAGCTTTACGCCAAAAACATCATCGTGGGCCTGGCCAGGCTAGATGGTCGCACCATAGGGATTGTTGCCAATCAGCCCACTGTGCTGGCGGGCTGCCTAGATGTGAACTCCTCAGACAAAGCTACCCGGTTCATCCGCTTCTGTGACTGTTTCAACATCCCACTTCTTACTATTGCCGACGTGCCTGGATATTTGCCCGGCAGCGACCAAGAATGGCACGGGGTAATTCGCCACGGCGCCAAGCTGCTCTGGTGCTACTCAGAGGCCACTGTGCCCAAGATTACTCTGATTACCAGAAAAGATTACGGTGGCTCCTACCTGGCCATGTGTTCAAGAGATCTTGGTTGCGACATGGCTTTGGCCTGGCCGAACGCTGAGATTGCGGTAATGGGTGCGGATGGTGCCGCCAATATAATCTTCCGCCGCGATATTCAGGCGGCAGATGATCCCGAGGCCAAGCGAAAGGAAAAGATAGCAGAATACAAAGGTTTGCTCTACAATCCCTATATTGCCGCGTCACGGGGCTACATCGACGGAGTAATCGTCCCGAGCGAGTCCCGACCGCGCCTTATTGACGCACTTGAAGTGTTGAGCACAAAGAGAGAAACCTTGCCTCCCAAGAAGCATGGGAATATACCCATGTGATTGAGTTTCCGGCATGAAGTCATAAAAAAGCCCCTACCTGAATCAGGTAGGGGCTTTTTTCGGATTAGGCAGTGAACACTAGGCACTAAGGACTAGGCACTAAAAATAGTAAAGTATAATTACTGTAAATTATTAATTAAAAAAGTGATTATTTAAGAAGAAACTTTAAATATAAAGTATTACATTTTGACATTGGGACACATGTTTTCCGGCTGTGCTTAGTACCTAGTGCTTAGTGCCTAGTTCGCGGTGCGCTACATGGCATTGCGTAACTCGCCTTGGCGAGTTAATCTTCGCGCTCGCTGAGTTCAATAAGTACTCCGTGGGTTGATTTAGGATGGAGAAATGCGATTTTGGCCCCGCCCGCTCCTTGCCGTGGCTTTTCATCTATCAGTCTGATCCCTTTATCTTTAAGTTCAGCTAAAGCCTGACTTAAGTTGTCGACTCTAAAAGCAATATGTTGTATTCCTTCACCTCTCTTCTCCAGGTACTTGGCAATAGGACCGTCAGGGGCGGTTGACTCCAAGAGTTCGACCTCGCTGTCCCCTACAGGGAAAAAGGCGGTGGTAACCTTTTGTTCTTCAACTGTCTCAGTACCTTCGAATTTCAGTCCCAGTATGTCGTGGAACAGCTTTTTTGCTTCCTCGATACTGTTAACTGCAATACCCAGGTGATCGATCTTCAGTACCTTCATCTATCTCTCCTCTTCTCTGGCATTGTGCAAAGCGCAGAGCGCAGAGCGCAGAGCGCATAGCGCATAGCGTTTGGTAAGCAGTAAACGGTGAACTGTAAACCGAGCTCTAGCCTTATTCCTCTGGGAAAATCGTCCGAACGATTTCCCGGACACTCGTATAGGGATCTTTCCTGTGTGCAACGATGTCATCAATAAGATCGTCAAAACGCCCATTCCCGAGAACCTTTTCCAGAACATTTCGGGAAATCTCGTCTTTCAACAGAGCCAGGGTTTCTTGTCTAGTTTTCTCCCTACGGTTTTTTCTTAGTCTCCCGGTTTGACGGAGAAAACTCCTGTGTTTTTCGATAGCTTCCACCAGGGGCCCTATTCCTTGATTCTCCACTGCTATGGTCTTAAGAACCGGCGCCTGCCAGGCTGCTTTCTTGATTTGGAAGTCTTGTTCCACTCGAACGTTTACTTCACTCAGCAGTTGATCGGCACCTGAACGGTCCGCCTTGTTAACCACGTAGAGGTCTGCGATCTCCATCACTCCAGCTTTCATACTCTGGATGGTATCACCCTACCCCGGGGCCAATACCACGATGGTGGTGTCTGCGGTCTTGGCTATCTCCACTTCATCCTGGCCAACACCCACAGTTTCAACAATCACCCAGTCCTTGCCAAAGGCATCCATAATTTTAACTATATCAGCTGTGGTGCGAGCAAGGCCGCCGAGATTTCCCCGAGTCGCCATAGAGCGAATAAAGACCTCTGCGTCTCCCGAGGAGCGCTGCATGCGAATGCGGTCGCCCAAAAGGGCACCACCGGTGAAAGGACTGGAAGGGTCCACCGCAATGACGCCAACTGTCTGTTCTCGATCACGTAAGACTGAAGTGATTTTGTCTGTCAAGGTACTCTTGCCTGTTCCTGGGGATCCGGTAATGCCTAGGACATATGCATTGCCCGTGTGGGGATATAGGGCTGCCATGAGGTACAGGGCTCTGGAATCCTCATTTTCGATCAAGGTGATCAGTCTGGCCATGGCCCTGACTGAACCCTGCAACACCTCTGCAACTAGATCGTCCATAGAGCCCTCAAAATTAGCTCCCAGAAATATTATCCTTTATGAATTTGATTATCTCATCCGTTCTGGTGCCCGGTCCAAAGACGGCAGCAACCCCGGCTTTTTTTAACCCTGCAATATCCTCATCCGGTATAATACCGCCCCCAACAACCAGAACATCATGGAGGCCTTTTTCCTTAAGCAACTCCACCACTCGGGGGAAAAAATAGTTGTGGACTCCGCTCAAGCTACTCAACCCCACCACGTCTGCGTCTTCTTGCAGGGCAGCTTCAACGATCATCTCTGGAGTTTGGCGCAGCCCGGTATAGACCACTTCCATTCCAGCTTCAGCAAAAACGCGCGCCAAGAGCTTGGCCCCTCGGTCATGACCGTCCAGGCCAGGCTTAGCCATGATGACCTTGATTCTCTTCTTAGCTGTCATCCTTTAACCTCCCTATCCAGCTAGCAGCAGGCAGCCACAAATAGGAAAATATGAAGTTTTACTGCCCGCTGTCAGCTGACCGCTGAACTTGTGTTTACACAAATTCCTTAGGCCGATACTCACCCCAAATATTCCGCCACACATCACAGATTTCACCAACGGTAGCCTGGGCCTTAACCGCTTCGATCACTGCAGACATGACATTCTCATCGGTCCTTGAGACTTTATCCAGCCCATCCAGCGCCGCTTTCCAGGCCTTCTGATCTCTTTCGGCCCTGAGCTTCTTCAATTTCTTCGTCTCTATTTCTTGTTGCTTGGGGTCCACCTTGAGCAGGTTTGTGGGCGGCGGTTCTTCCATGATGTACTTGTTTATCCCCACATAGATCCGCTCGTTGGATTCGATCTCTTTCTGAAAACGATAGGCACTGTCCTGGATTTCTCTTTGGATATAGCCTTCGTCTATGGCTTTCAGGGTGCCCCCCATAGCATCAATCTTTTTTATGTACTCGTGGATTTCATCTTCGATTCGGTCAGTCATGGCCTCGACGTAATAAGAACCTGCCAATGGGTCGATGCTGTCCGCTGCTCCGCTTTCCTCGGCAACAATCTGCTGGGTTCTCAAAGCCACGGTGACCGCTTCCTCAGTGGGTAGACATAGGGCCTCATCAAACGAGTTGGTGTGCAGTGATTGTGCACCACCATAAGCCGTTGCCAGGGTCTGCAAAGCAACCCTGACTATGTTGTTTAGTGGCTGTTGTGCGGTAAGGGTTACACCGCCGGTCTGCACGTGATAACGCATCATCATGGACCTAGGATTTTTTGCGCCAAACCGTTCCTTCATAATCTTTGCCCAGTAACGTCTGCCGGCCCTGAACTTGGCCACCTCTTCCAGAACGTTGGTAAAAGCGTTGAAGAAAAAGGAAAGCCGGGGGCCAAATGAATCCACCTCCATACCAGCATCTACACAGGCTTGCACATAGGAAATTCCATTGGCGATGGTAAAGGCCATCTCCTGGGCTGCGGTGGAGCCCGCCTCGCGAATATGGTAACCACTTATGCTAATGGTGTTCCAAGTGGGAACATGCTCATAGCAGTACTTAATGAGATCCACAGTGAGACGCATGGATGGAAGGGGTGGATAAATGTACTGGCCCCGGCAGATAATCTCCTTGAGGATGTCGTTTTGTACGGTGCCGCCCACCTTGTTATAGGGAACGTTTTGTTCTTCTGCCAAAGCCAAATACATGGCCAGCAAAACAGTTGCCGGTGCATTGATGGTCATAGAGGTGGTTACTTTGTCGAGAGGAATCTGGTCGAAGAGAACTCGCATATCATCGATGGAATCAATGGCAACTCCCACCTTGCCCACCTCACCCATGGAAAGTTGATGGTCGGAGTCGTAACCCGACTGGGTTGGCAGGTCGAAAGCTACGCTAAGGCCCGTCTGACCTTGTTGCAACAGATATCGATAACGTTCATTGGTCTCCCGGGCGGTACCAAACCCGGCATACTGCCGCATAGTCCACAGGCGACCCCTATACATCGTGGGTTGTACTCCCCGGGTAAAGGGATATTCTCCCGGAAAGCCCAATTTAAGATCGTAATCAAAATCGGCAATATCGGTCGGCGTATAGAGACGCTCAACCTCTTCACCTGAAATGGTGGTAAATGTGGGCCTTCTTTCCGGGAACTTGGCACAAACTTTTTCTACTGGGCCGCAGTCCCATTCTTCTTTTTTTGTTTTGATAGACTCTATTTTTTCTTTGTCAAACATGATTCCTCCTCTCTGAATCATCGTGTAGGCTCAACAAAGCATGTATTCTAATCAAATCCTCAGTATCAATTCAACAACATTAGGGTAAATTCACTCTCGAAGGCACCATCCAGTATCGAGATCAAACTTTGAAGCGAAAAAAGATTACATCACCGTCCTGAACTATATAGTCCTTTCCTTCCAAGCGCACAAGTCCCTGTTTCTGTGCTCCTGCATAGTTGCCAGCCTTTTCCAAATCATCATAGGCTACCACCTCGGCCCGAATGAAACCGCGCTCCATGTCTGTATGAACAACTCCGGCTGCTCTTAAAGCAGTACTACCCTCTTTAATGGTCCAGGCCCGCGCCTCCTGTTCATTTGCAGTAAAGAAGGAAATCAAGCCAAGGAGGCGAAAAGAGGCCTGAATGACCTGCTCTCTAGCAAGGGCTTCTAGCCCGAGTTCCTCCATAAATTCAACGGCCTCTTCTAGAGGTAGTTGCGCTAGTTCCATTTCCAGCTTGCCCACTATTTCCAGGTAAGGCCCCATGGTGCTATCAGTGATCTCTTTCGGGAGAGGTTGTAAATCTTCCTCCGGTTGATTAACTAGAATCAGCATAGGTTTTGCTGAGAGAAAGCTAAAACCCCGCATAATGGGAACATCTAGTATCTCTGCCAGGGGACGAAGAGGATTGCTGGCCTCTAGGCTTTCCAGGCATTGTTCCAACAAGCGCACTTCTTCAGGACTCCCTTTCTTCCCCTTCTTTCTCTCCGTGGCAATACGTTCAAGTCGCTTCTCTACGACCAGCAGGTCGGCTAGAATTAGTTCCGTTTCTACTCGAGATATGTCACCTAAAGGATCAGGAGTCCCGTGCAGGGGATGTTGGAAGTTGCGGACAACATGGACCAATGCGTCCACCGGTCTTATGTGATTGAGAAAAGCTTCTCCCAGTTCCTCGCCTTTTTGCGCGGTGCCGGTCAAGCCACCTACATCCACATAGTCTACTGTGGCTTCCGTAACTTTCTTGGGATTGTATAGCTTTGCCAGAAATGGCAATCGAGGCTCCGGCACCTTCACCACCGCCAGATTGGGACCCCTTTCAACCGCTGAAAAATCTGAGACTTGTGCAGAACTACTGGTGAGAGCATTAAAAACAGTAGTCTTCCCACAGCCAGGAAGTCCGATTATGCCCAATCGCATAGCCTCATCCTCAAAACATTGATTGCTGCACTAAATAGTCTCCATTCGGAAATAAGACAGTCTCTTCTCCCTTGACGGGGCTGGCTTATCCCCTCCTGCTAAGGGAAGGGAAAAGGAGTTTCCGGATGGAAACTATTTAGAAAGCGGAAATGGGAATTGCAGATTTGGGTCACATATCATTTAGCAGTAGATTGCAGAAGATTTTCATCAGAAATTTTCGGTAAGGAAGCCGGCATTCCGAGCACCGAAAAGCTTTACTGACCCTCTTCTTTTGTGCTAAGGACTTTACAACAGTGCTGCATGGGTGTCAATGAATTCGCTGAATTGGCATAGGGCATGGGGCATGGAGCATAGAGTCAAAAGATTTCGAAATTCGAATTTCGAAATTACTCTAACTGGCTACTAACTGCTAGGCTTTTGCCTTTGGCCTTGAGTCCTAAGCCTTCAACGTTCAACGCTATCTCCGTCTTTTAGCAACGGACGGCTGATCACACTTAGGCGGAGCAACGGAGTTAAATGAAATGACCCTACAAGAGATGGTGGATGCTATCAAGAAACGTCCTGACTTTGATAAGGTAGGCATGGTTGCCTGTCATAACGGTGTTGTCAGGGCTATGTCCAGGGATGGTCGTAATGTCAGGGGATTAGAGATTGAGGCAGACCGTGATCGCCTCGAGGCGATTCTCTTGGAAATGAATGGCCGCGAGGGCATAATTGAAATTGCCGTCCATTTGTTCGAGGGCTATCGGGAAGTCGGTGAAGATCTAATGTTGGTTGCAGTAGCCGGAGATATAAGGGAGCATGTCTTTCCAGTATTGGAAGAGACGGTGGAAAGAATCAAGAAAGAGGTGACGCGGAAAAAGGAATTCTTCACGGAATAAAAGAGGGACAAGAAACTACCTAATTTATTCGATCATAGAAAATTTGGTCCTCTTCAGCTTTATTACTACCAATACTCCAATCCTTGCTTTCATCTCTGTTGACCACGGCCTTCCTGCCGTTGTATGATTTTAGATTAGTTTATTCATGTGGGATGTACAAATGAAGCTCCTTCTTTTCTATGCTCCCTCTTTCTGGTTCAAAACCTACCAGAAGGTGCTTGAACACGTGGATGACCAGGAATTGGAGGCCACTTGTCAAGAAGCCGTAGTAGTCTTCTATCACGTGGAGACTGATGACCTTGAGAGACGTGGAAAGGTAACAACCAAGTTTGTAAAAAACATCAAATGGCTCGCTGGAAAATTTGACTCCAAGAACGTAGTTTTACATTCCTTTAATCATCTTTCGAACAGTAAAGCCCCTGCTGATTTTGCTGAGGGATTGGTTCAAGATGCCCGTGATCGCTTAGAGAGAGCAGGATATTCCGTTATAGTGACGCCCTTTGGCTACCTCAACGAATGGAAGCTCCACGTGGCCGGCGAGTCACTGGCCAAGGTGTTCAAGGAAATATGAGCAGAGGCTTTGCCTCTCGCATAGAGCATAGAGCATGTTGCAAGAATAGTAGCTAGTAGTCAGTAGCCCGCAAAACCGGTGCCTAGAAATTGCCCTGCTGGGTTACTTTCGTTTAATTTTGAATTCTGACTCCTTACTCCTTACTCCTTACTCCTTAAAGTGGTTCTTAGTTCCTAGTGCCTAGTTGATCTATGGGGTGATATGGCCATTAGGAAGGTTATATTCAGGGTTCTGCGAATTGGAGTCCTGTTACTGGGGGTAATACTCTTGGGTTTTTTTAGCGGTGCCTGGAATTGGTTTGTTGAAAGCCAGGCCTTTTTTCCCGACACCGTCATAGAACAGACACCGGCAGACTTGGATCTGCCATTTGAGGATATCTGGTTTACCAGCAGTGACGGTGTCCGCTTGCACGGCTGGTTGATTCCAGCATCTTCTCCTCGCAACCTGCTCCTTTTTTGTCATGGCAACGGTGGCAATATTTCACACCGCCTTGACAATATACGCTTACTTCGCAAGATAGGTATCAGCGTATTTATCTTTGATTATCGTGGTTACGGGCGCAGTCACGGCAGTATCAGTGAGAAAGGTTTTTACCTAGACTCAGAAGCCGCCTACGATGTGGCCAGAAAATGGGTTGAAAAAAACGGGGCCCAATTTGTTGTCTTTGGTAGATCTATGGGAGGCATTGCAGCTACTCATTTGGGGGCCACGAGAAAATGCGACGGTCTAATTCTGGAGTCGACTTTTACCAACATGGGTGCCATGGCCAGGACTCACTACCCTCTTCCCTTCGCTGAGAGTTTGCTCAAACATCGCTTGAATGCTGTGGGTCAGATTGTGAAGGTTCGAATACCCAAACTCTTTTTCCACGGCGACAAAGACAGAATAGTCCCCATCAAGCTTGGTCTTAAGCTCTTTGAGGCAGCGCCAAACCCAAAAGAATTTGTGGTCCTACCTGGTGCGGGGCATAACGATACGTATTTTGTCGGGGGTCATGATTATTTCAAAAAAATTGAAAGCTTTGTTAACAGCTTGTAGGGATAAAAGAAATCCAAGACCATTTGGAGTAGTGTAGTGATGGATTGACCCCGTTGCGGATTGCAGATTAAGGTTTGAGATTTCAAATTCCGAATTGGAAGGAGAAGCCTCATGCTTCATAACGTACTCATTGCCGTAGATGGCAGTAGAAATGCACGGCGTGCGGTTGAATATGCGGGGAGATTATTCGCACCAAATCCGGACGCACGACTAGTGCTCTTTCAGGTCCTCCCGGCGATTTCCCGTATGAATCTCGATAAAAAGGAAATCAAAAAAATTGATGCTCGCAAGGCTGAGCGTCCCGATCTGGCCGGTCTGTACTGGCGAGCGGAAGATGAGGAGGAGATGAATAACTTCTTTGCTGAGGCCAAAGATCTGCTCGTTGAGGCGGGAGTGAAACCTGAACAGATCAAGTCTAAGTTTGGGGTAAAAAAGGCCGAGATTGCCGATGCAATTCTTGAGGAAGCAGAATTTGGCAATTACGATACTTTGATTCTAGGCAGACGCGGAGTCTCTCGCGTCCGTGAGGTTTTCTCGGGGAGCGTCTCCACAAAAGTGGTTAGGGAAGCACGAGGTTGTGCCGTTGTTGTGGTGGAATAGGTTTCAGGTTTCAGTGTTAAGCGTTTCTTTTTCCTGACACCTACCACCCGAAAGCTGAAACCTTGATAGGAGGCTGAGTGGCGAAGATGCAGATAATCGATAGTCACATTCACTGTGGCGTTCAGAACGTGGACCTGCCCTTTGAGGTTATCTCACCAATTCTCGAAGAAGCCGGCATAGAAGGGGCCTGTTTGTACGCACCGGTGGAAGATATCTACGATCGATACAATTTTAATTTCCAAGACAACGAGGAATGGATCCAGACCAGGCGGGCTGCGAATCATTATTTGCTTGACCTCGCAACTAGAGCTGAGTCGATTTTCCCATATGTGTTTGTTTGGAACGACTTCGCTATTGAAGAACTCCAACAGGAATATTGCGGGATCAAATGGCATCGCCACGACAACGAGCCTGTCTATCACTATGAAGACCCCCGCTGTGGACAGATAATTCAGAAAATAACCGAACGTCGGCTGCCCATTGTTCTGGAAGAAAGCTTTACCAATACATGTAGATTTGTTGAAAGCCTTGCACCGGAAGCGATGATAATAATACCCCACCTTGGAGCCTTAAACGGTTCCTACCCCGCCCTGGAGAGAGCTGGAATCTGGCAACGTTCCAACACCTATGCGGACACCGCTCTAGCACCCATCGACCACATGCGCCACTTTGTCGCGAATTACGGGCCAGACAGACTATTATTCGGCAGTGATTTTCCCTTCGGTCATCCAGGACATGAACTTCGCAAGGTTGAAGCTCTTAATCTACCTGGGGCGGACCTCGATAAAATCCTACGGGGGAATATTTTGGGTTTGATAGGCAATATCGAAAGGTAAGGGATAGGAGAGCCCGGTTTTGAACTACCCCCAAGGGGATGGTTGAAGGCTTCTGACTCCTGACTCCTTTGTCTATGCTCCATGCCCAGTGTTACTTTATACTGGATATGTTGATTTCGAGTTTGGGATTGCATCCGCTAGGGTCGGGTTACCCTGGTCGGAATGAACTCTTTTTCCTATTTGTGGAACATATTGCCTATTTTCGCCCGGGGTGCTTTATTGTAGTTTAAATGTAAGCCTATGAAATGTCATTTAATTTTCATATCAATAATTCTGGCATAACCTTTGCTCATATCCGCCTTTGGCATTTTCTTACCACAAGTAAGGATCAAAATATGGCTAATCCCAAAGAAAGAAGAAACTACCCCAGGGTTAAGATTAAACTGCCTGTTGTGAAAATGGCTGGGAATGGTCTCATAAGCGGGGAAATTCGAGATCTTAGTATGGGAGGCGCATTTATCCGCTGCCAGGAAATTTTGAACTGCAACGAGAAGTTCCATATGGTTATAAGTGCCAAGGGTCGGCTAATGTCGATCATTGGCGAGGTGGTATGGCAAGACATCAAGAAGATAAAAAACAACGCCGCAATGGGAGGAATGGGGGTACAGTTTAGGCAAATATTTAGCGGAGACCGTCGGTTTCTTAGGGAGGTGATCACCAGTCACCACAGCAACAAACTTACCGCGTGGCTCCCAAGAGCACTCAGAATCAACCGCTGAGCAAACTCAGACTATCCCTCCTGTCCATTCTGCTTCCAAAATCTCAATACATTGTGCTACCTTAGGTTTCAGGTTTCAGCTGTTCCGCCATAGGCGGATCAGGCGTCAACAAAAAGACAAGCAGCGGCTAAAACCTGAAACCTGGACACTGAAACCTTAAACCTCCATCCGTCCTGGCACCTGAAACCAGAAACCTGAGGAGGCCGGAGAATGTCGACCGTAGAGCCAAAAATTGAAGCTGTCATTGGGGTCGATATTGGCGGAACTAACATCAAGATTGTTTTTGTTGATCCTCGACAGGGAAATGTGATTGACCAGGTCGATCTAAAGACTTCCGCCGAGTTAGGAGCTGACGCCATAGTCGGAGAACTCGGAACGACCCTGGCGGCAATGATGCTCAAAGCAAGGGGTGATGGCATCCAGGTTGGAGTATTGGGAGTAGGATGTGCAGGGGTTATTGATATACAGAGGGGATCGGTTTTGGTTTCACCCAATCTTCCCGGTTGGGAGGGCTTCCCCTTGCAGGAAAAATTAATCCAAATCTTACGAATACCAGTCCGGGTCTTCAACGATGTTGATTGTATCGGCTATGCCGAATACCGCTTGGGTGGTAGTGAATTGGGCAATTTTCTCTGTATAGCCCTCGGGACCGGAGTTGGGGGATCTCTTATTTTGGGGGGAAAAGTTTGGAGGGAAAGGGGCACTTCTGCTGGGGAAATAGGTCATATGACCATCCAACCCGACGGGGAACGCTGCCTCTGTGGCAACAGGGGATGTCTGGAAACGCTTGCATCGGCAGGATGGTTGGTTCGAAGGGCTGAAGAACGGCTAAGGCAAGGTTTTGCAAGCACCTTGAGGGATGATCTAGAGGGAAATGGAAGCTTGAAAGCTGAATATATACAGCAAGCAGCACAAGAAGGTGACGGTTTGGCTCAAGAGCTTTTCAATTTAGTTGGCACTAGCCTGGCCATAGCCATCGCCAATGTCGTGCAATTACTGGGCATTCAAAGCGTTGTCATTGCGGGAGGTTTAGCAAATGGTTGGGATTTTTTTATAGGCCCCCTGCAAAAAGAATTGAATCAGCGGTTGACCATGGTTCGGCCGCCTGACTTCAAAGTGGTTAGAACTGAACTAGGACATTATGCCGGAGCTTTGGGCGCAGCCTACCTGGCCACCGAAGCCGGAGAACTTTGATAGTGCTCGATGAATCCAGTCAAAGGCAAAGTCTTGGATAATCTTGTCGCTGTAGCAGGTCAATTCGTACCACAGGGTAAGGTCATTGCTATAGAAGAATATGGCAATGGCAATGTCAATGACACTTTTCTGGTAACCCTGGATTCCAAAGAAAAACACTTTGTCCTGCAGCGGATTAATACCCAGGTGTTTCACCGACCGGAACTTGTTATGCGTAACATACGTGCCTTCAGCGAGCATGTTCGGAGGCGTCTGCAAAGTGGTCCCCTCAGTCCAGGCCGCCGCTGGGAAGTGGTACGCGTGCTCTCGGCAGAGGACGGAGAGGACCACTGGATTGACCCCTCTGGTTCATTCTGGCGTGCTCTTAGCTTTATTGATGGAGCGCAGTCCTTTGACACCATTGAAGATATCGAGCACGGCAAAGAAGTAGGTTTTGCCTTAGGCATGTTCCACAATCTTCTCAGCGATCTACCCAGGGAAAAACTGGTGGACACGCTGGAAGGCTTTCACATCACGCCGAGCTACCTCCTCCATTACGATGAAATCCTGGCGCAAAACCGTCCAAAGAAATCAGCCGAAGTGGATTATGCTTTGCAGTTCATCGAGGAACGTAGGGGATGGGCGAACGTTCTCGAAAAGGCAAAAGGGCAGGGCAGGCTGGGGCTTCGACCGATTCACGGTGATCCAAAGGTAAATAACGTGATGATTGACAATTCTACTGGGCAGGCCATCAGCATTGTTGACCTGGACACGGTCAAGCCCGGTCTGGTCCATTATGATGTTGGCGACTGCCTCCGCTCGGGCTGCAATCCCCTGGGTGAAGAAACCGATCAGTGGGAGCGGGTTCATTTCGATCCCGAACTCTGCCAGGCCATTCTCCAGGGCTATCTTCCCTTGGCAAGAGACTTCCTCACCGAGAACGATTATGAGTATCTGTACGACGCCATTCGGCTGATCTCTTTGGAACTGGGACTGAGATTCTTTACCGACTACTTGGCAGGTAATGTCTACTTCAAGGCCAATCACCAGGAACACAATCTACTCAGGGCACTCGTCCAATTTAAGCTCACCGGGAGTATCGAATCTCAGGAAACAAGCATCCGCCTCATCATCCAGGACACGAGATGAACCCGTCTCTCCTTTAACCCTCTTTGGGGGATAAAGACTTTAAAAATTTACCGGTTTCCCCCTTTGGGGGTTTTTATTGCGCTTCTAAACTATTAAAGTACATTAAATCGACCATAAGCGTGGAGTGAAATTATGAGTTTAGCGAAACCCTCCGTTGGCCCCTTTTAATCGCCTGCCGTTCGACTGCGGTCCTTATTTTGATCTTGGCAGTTTTGGCTTTTTTGCAACTTCATATAGACCTAAGCAAACATGAAGGTTTAGTGGATAGGAGGAGAAGAGATGAGGTCTAAGATCAACCCTGCCTGTTGGATTGCATTATTGTTGACAGTAGTCTTCGTCCTTACGAGTTGTTTTTCCAAACGAGTGGCACCACCACCCGCGGGCAAAGAATTTCAAGTGCCCTGGGGAGCGGTGCCTTTGGAAAGATGGGACCCCACCTTCAAGAATACCTTCGAGCGGCAACTCATAGAAGGCTTACAAATTCGTCTCCGAGAGCATAGCAAGAAAGCACCGGGAAAACCCATTACCCTCCGGGGTCTGGCCCTTTCCGGGGGGGGCTCTCACGGTGCCTACGGGGCGGGAGTTCTCATTGGCTGGACGGACGCCGGCACCCGCCCCGAATTCGATGTGGTCACCGGTATTTCCACTGGAGCTTTGACGGCCACGGCTGTATTTCTCGGGTCGGAGTACGACGACTTCCTCCGGATGTACACCAAGGTTAGCACCAAGGACATTTTTAAGTCTCGGGGCCTTCTTGCTGTTTTGCTTAACGATAGCATGTACGATTCGGCACCGTTGAGAGCGCTAATCGCCAAGCAGATCGACGATAATGTGATCCAAGCGGTTGCCCGGGAGCATGCCAAAGGGAGGAGGCTCTTTATAGGTACCGTGAACCTTGACGCCCAAGCCTTCACTATCTGGAACATGGGTCTTATTGCCTCCAGCGACCGTCCGGACAAGTTGGAACGCTACAGGGATGTCATCCTGGCCTCGGCGTCCGTGCCTGTGGTCTTTCCTCCCGTGTACATTCCGATTGAGGTGGGCGGAGAGACCTACCGACAGATGCATGTGGATGGCGGTGCCAGAGAGATGATTTTCTTCCCTCAATTTATTCAGAATCTTGACAAGGCCATTGCCGAGGCCGGCTTCAGCGGTACCGAGGTGCACGGCGAGATCTATGTACTTTTCAATGGCAGAATCGCGGCCAGGGGTACCTATGAACCTGTGCCTGCTCGGGCATTGTCTGTTATGGAAGTGGTTGCCCGTACCTTTCAGAGGGCGAACACCATCAGTAGCATTTACCAAATCTGGGTAGGAGGGTTGACTCACCGGATGGCCATTCACATTACCGATATTCCTCCTGAATACAAAAATTTGCAGAAGGATATGGAGTTTAACCGAGATGATATGAAACGTCTATTTGACTATGGGTACAATCGATCTCTCAAGGGGGAGGCCTGGTGGACTCAGCCTGAAGTCGATGATTACCGGGAAATCATCAGGAAGATCAATCCCTGGAACGTCATTGGAGAGATGGAGGCCAGGCCTGAGTTACGTCGTCTTGAAATGTGGCGTCCGAAAGAATAAAAGACCCGGGCATTTGTAGATTTTCACAGTGAAAAATGGTATCCAGGATATTCTAACAAGGGAGTGATGGAGTGAATCGACAGCTGTTCTGGATTTTTTTCTTAGTTCTGGTCGTTTCTTCTTTCAGTCAAAGGGTTTTCGCCCAGAGCATTATGGTCGGACCCGATGAAAAATTTGAGAAACAAGTCCTCAGCCTTCCTTACGGTTTCTACAATGAAAACTTTGGTTTTGCCGGCGCCTACGTCTACGCTGTGACCGGATATCCTCAGAAGCAGGCGGCACTGATCTCCACTGCTATGGCCGGCACCAATGGCTCGGCCATGGCGTTCTTCATGGGCAGAGACCTGCAGATGCCACTCTTCGATAGATTGTTTCTGGATGCGATTGTCCAGGTCGGCTACTTCCAGGACTCTGACATCTACACGGACGGCAATCCCCATTATGCCGATGAGCGCGCTGGAAGCAACGACTCCGACCAAAACGACTACGTAACCAGCGACGGGGGGTGGGATAACTTCTTCCGGCTCCGGTTCAAATATCTTCTCCCCATGGGCCACGGCCGTAAAACCATTATCAATACCCAGGTTGTTGACCGGGGCATGCTCGTTCAGGGGGCCACCGGCGGGGAATCCTGGAACCCCTTTAAGAGCGGTCTGACTTACCTAGAAGTGAAGCCTTTCTACCGGCTTCAACAAATCCACAGCGACGAGCTGCGAGAAAAGGTGAAGACCAACGGTCTCGAGGTTTCCCTGTTCCGAGATAACCGTGACTTTAGATTCAACCCTTCGCAGGGAAGCGCCATTCGGCTCAAGTATAGCCGGGATTTTGGCTGGTACAACAGCTCTGAATCCTGGACTGCCCTCGATACCGAGATCGATAAGTATGTCTCACTGGGGGAGTCGGATTGGTTCCGCCAGCGTGTGCTCGCCTTTGATTTTTGGACATCCTATTCACCGACCTGGAACGAGAAAGACAACGGCGGTATCGAACATCGCCCGCCGACCTTTGCCGGGGCCACTCTGGGCGGTCTTTTTCGTTTGCGCGGATATCCCTCCCAGCGATTCAGCGATAAGGCGGCTATCTATTATTCGGCGGAATATAGGATGATTCCGCGGTGGAATCCCTTTGAAAACTGGGACTGGATACAGAAATATGTCGGGGTCCAGTGGCTGCAACTTGTCCCTTTCGTGGAGGTGGGGCGCGTGGCCCCCGATTGGGGCGTCGAGAGGCTCCATGAAGACATGAAGTGGGATGCGGGTTTAGGCCTGCGCTTGTGGGCCAAGGGGATAGTGGTTCGAATCGATTCGGCCGTTTCCGATGAAGGGTATGGCGTCCAGATGATGGTCGCCCAACCGTTCCAGTTCTAGCTAGTGTCCATCCAGAAAATCCTGGTGGACAATAGCTGGTTGCGCATTGACAATATTTTTACCACTCTTAATCTTGTCTTTACTGTACAGTCTAAGCAATCTCTATCAGTAAGCTAATTGTTAGAACAATATTTGATTAACATATGAAAACAAGGAGTATTTCTTATGAGAAAAGCAGCTGTATTAGCGCTCGTTGCAAGTTGGCTCGTATTTGTTCAGGGTGTATCGGCATGGGCTGCATGGGATCCCACTCAGCAGCAAAGGGAAAAGGCGGCGGTAGAGGAAACCATCTCTCAGTTCAGGCAAGCCGATTCCAGTATGAAAGTATTTTTTGATGAGGCATACGGTTACGTGGTTTTCCCAGGAATCGGCAAAGGCGGCTTTATTATAGGTGGTGGTCACGGTACTGGTTGGGTTTATGAACAAGGTACACACATTGGCCGTGCTACCGTGACCCAGGTAACCGTGGGAGCCCAGATCGGTGGCCAGACT
>JAJDNT010000098.1 GCA_022340515.1 Deltaproteobacteria bacterium | reverse complement strand
GGTACGGGATACTGCTCGTTGTGCTGTTTTTTGAAGTCCTCCGGCGATGGTCCTTCAAAGGGCACCTTGCCTGTAAGGGCTCGATAAAAAACCAGACCGAAGGAATATAGATCTGCGGCCTGCTTCATCTTGTCAGGCATGCGGGCGGGCGCACGGTTGAATAATTCAGGTGCCATGTAGGTAAGTTCGTAAGCAGAAAGTTCCTTATAGTCCAGAGTAAAACCCAGCTCAATGCCCAACTTGGAAATGAGGCCAAAATCAGCTATCTTGGCGTTGCTCAACTCGCCCCTAATTAGTATCCGCTTGGGATTGAGGCCGAGGTGAAATATCTTTCTCAGGGTGTCATCAGAGCCACGATGGGAATGAGCATAGGCTAAACCATTAAGAAGGGCTCGGGCCAGACGAACCGCCTCTTTTATGGTAAGACTGGTTTTCTTTTTGAGTAGGTCATCCAGGGTACTGTCGAAATCCTCGGTAATAAGATAATAATGCTTCCCTCTCTCGGCCACGTCTAAGACTCGGGTGATGTTGCGGTTTTCCATGTTCACTTGCTCGTAACCCCACTTCACCATGAAGTCCTTAGCGGTAATTTCCGCTGATAGGGCGGGAGAAAGAGATTTGGCGACGCGTAGGCTCCCGCTTGGAACCTCTCTGACCTTGAAAAACTGATGGAGGGTGTCCTCGCCGATTTTCTCCTGAATCTGGTATTGGATGTCTTCATTCACTCTAAGCCTGAGGAGGGTTTTACCTCGGGAGAGAAGAGGATCTTCCGTCTGAGTGTCGCCTTTGACCTTAATTGCTTCATGGGTAGGATCAATCTCGGCAGCTCGTTGGAAGTAGGATCGTGCCTGGTCATACAGGCTTTTCCTTTCACACGCCTTTCCAAGGAGCACATAATAGTTTAGAGTTTCAGGTCCGGGGTCTAGGGACTCCACCCAGGGAACGGCGTCTTCGAGGAGCTCCAAAATACGGTCATAGTCCTGTCTTTCCAACAGAGCCTCGCCCAACTCGTTTAGGGCGGTTATTTTGTAAGGGGTGTCCTCCAGCATTACTTCTAAATATTCGTTGGCTGCCCTGTCGAATTCACCGGCTCGAAGTAAGAGGCGAGCGAACTTTAGCCGGGTATCGACTCCTCCACCTCCATTGTCAAGCATCTGGCCGTAAATACTAGTAATCTGTTCAATTGCCTCTTTGTTTCCAGGATCTTTCTCTAATATTTGCTCATAAAGGGGCATGACCTCAGCAACAGAAGCCTGGTTTTCCTTCTCCATTTGACGAAGGGTTTTAATGGCCTTGGAAAACTGCTTATTTTTCAGGTGCAGCTTCACCATGTTGAAATAATAACGGTCACCCTCCTTTGCCAAACTCTTGACTTTCTTGGCTGCGGTTAAATGCTTGGGATCCCGCTCGGCAAGCTTTTGGTAAAGTTGCAAGGCTTCTTCCTTGTCCCCAGCTGTTTCAAAGCCCACCGCCAACTGGGCAAGCACCAGATTTCTTTCAGTGTCGCTCAAATCCTTACGCTTGTAAGTTTGTTTTAGCACCCGAATTCCTTCGCCGTGCTGCCCTAGTTGGAGATAGGCCTTGCCAATCTGGAGAGAGCATTCAGTGGGTTGGAAACCTAACTCGGCAGCCCGTTGAAATTCGTTGATGGCATCGGCAAACATGCCTATGTCCAAAAAGGCTTGTCCGCGATTGAAAGCAGCGTTCCCTTCTTCTTTTTGAGGTGCAGCGGCCTGTTCTGCCGGGGCCTCTGGAGCGAGACCGTGGAATTCCGCCTCCTGACGGTCAATAGTGGCTAGCTGTTCCTGAATGAATGTGCGCTGGCTCTTGTAGGATTGAAGGAGGGCAGGATCGGCAGCACCCTTATCTGCGAGAGATCCGAGCTCGTTCAAAATCTCTTGGTAAATCTGGCGAGCTTCCTCGAAGAGGCCCTGGGTGAGGTATAGTTCAGCCTCGTTGACCTTCTCTTGGATCTCTGCTAACTCATTGGCGCTGGAATTGTTACTGATATTTGCTTGCATGGTCAGAGAAGACCCCGGGCAACTGTTTTCCTAGCACGAGAAGAGGTTGTTCATTGAAGCCGGCGGCGGCTTAAGACAGTACGTAGTCCGGATCAATAACGTTGATCTCGAAGTCCCCTTCGATAGTGGCCGTGCCACTCACCTCTCCTGGTAGTCCAGCCTTTTGATAGCCCTTGACGTCATAGGGTGTCCTTTGCATAACTTCATCAGTTAGCAAAGCACCATGGCGCTGACCGGTGCTCAGTAGGACGATGCCTCTGACTGGGGCTACTGCCTCGGTGTCATCGCTGCCAAGAATCTCCGGACTCAGACCGACAAGGGGGAACTGTATCTTCTTTAGATCTTTGGGCTTCAACTCCGCGAGCGGGCCGGTAATTCCCCTTTTAATGCTGCGAAAAGCGGACTTGAAATCAGTCAGTCTGACGTAACCTCTTTTGCGGATAGCCTTTGCTTTGCCCTTGGAAATCTTGAAGACATTGGCCACAGCCTCCGTGGGTACTCCCAGTGTATTGTTAGCCACATCAGCTAAATATATGGTGGCCAGGGTGCCTGGTGTCGGCCTCAGGGGTTCAGCAGTAACCTCCTCCACCAGATCCAGCACTGGTTCGGAATCCAAACCTTCCATAAGGTCATCGGGCTCAAAAGAAAACTCCTCTGTTTCCGCGCGGGCGTCCTTGAAGGCTATACCCTGGTAATCCGCCGATGGGGCCCTGGCCTCACCGGTGAGACCCTGCTGTAGTTTGGAGGTAGCCTGGCTTATATTTTCGATGGCATTCCGTATTGTTTTGACCTGAGAACTGATTGCCGCCTGGGCATCGGGCGCAATAGTCCCCACCTGCTGCTGACCAAGGTTTTGCTCAAGTTGGGCCAAGGTTTCAAGCAAATTTTCGGACAACCGCCGAGCCTCTGAAAGCTTGGCTTCCACGCTATTGTGGGCGGAACCAAAATACTGCTCTAATTTCGCCAGAGCAGGCTTGCCAGCCATGGCTTTCATAATACGGCCAAAAAAGTCTTCAGTCTCCTGCGCGAGAGCGGCCACCGCCTCCGATAGCTGACCACTCTGGCTCTTTGCTTCCTGGACGATATTTTGCAAAGCTGCCGGAACTTCTCCCACTGCCACGGCAGCTACAGGAGTAACTTCCTCGGGCTCCTCCATGAACTCCAGAGCCGGCTCCTCCTCCGGAAGTTCTTCAAATCCCAATTCTTCCCCGAATACTTCTTCTATATCCGGTTCTTCTTCTATAACTGGGGCAAGAGGAGGTTCTTCTGCGGCAACTTCCTCGCTGATCGGTTCTTCATCAAACAACTCTTCGAATGAGGGCTCCTCCTCGAGATCTAGTGTCAGGCTAACTTCTTCCTCAGGTGGTTCTGCCAGAATGGGTTCTTCTTCGAGGTCGGCAGCCAGTGTCGGCTCCTCTGGCGCAACTTCCTCCAAGGTCAACTCTTCAGCAGTTATATCCTCCAGGGTTGGCTCTTCTTCAAGGTCGGCAGCCAGTGTCGGCTCCTCTGGCGCAACTTCCTCCAAGGTCAACTCTTCAGCAGTTATATCCTCCAGGGTTGGCTCTTCTTCAGGTGGTTCTGCCAAAGTGGGCTCTTCTTCGAGGTCCGCCATGAAATCCAGTTCTTCCGGTGGCAGCTCTTCTACGACTGGTTCCTCTCCCACCAGCTCTTCTATTAGAGGTTCCTCTTCGGGGGGAGCCGCCGCTATCTCTGTTTCCACAGGAAGCTCCTCCAAAATAGTCTCGTCTTCAACGATCTCTTCAAAGGCCGGTGCTTCTTCTTCGGCCAAGTCTTCAAGCACAGGCTCCTCAGCGGTGATTTCCTCTAATATGGGCTCCTCAGTTGGCTCTGGCTCAACGACAGGTTCAACTGCTGGAGGTTCCTCCGCCTTTTCAGGAGCTTCCCGGGGTTGCATCCGCTGGATTTCAGCTTTTACTCGCCTGAACTGGCCGAGCAATTTGTCCATTACTTCGTTGCGCTCAGCCTCTGTAGGTGCAGGCTCTCGCACAAAAATGTCAAGACCTCGTATGGCGCCGTGTAAAAACTGAATGGAAATAGGTGCGGCTGATTCCTTTGCAGCTCGCAGGTATTGGAGAACGCCCAAGGCCATTTTGATAACTGCCATACAGTGACGGTCGTCACTCACTTTGTCGCTTACAAGCTGAAGCTCTTTTTCAAATGCCTTGATGGACTCGGGGGTGATTTCCCAATCTAGGGTAAGAAGGCTCTCTTTCAGGTCAGCCAGAGTATCATCTGCGAGCTCAGATGGTTCCTCGTGAACAGCTTCTTCCGCTGGTTCATCCTTTGGCTCTTCTACTGGTTTTTCGGCGGGCTCTCCCGGTTTGGCAATCGATGGCTCTTTTGCCTCTCCCTTTTTTACGAAGAGTTCATCGATTGCTCTATCAATATCTGCCTCAAGTTCACTGGCGTCGACTCCAGCCAAGGGGTCGTCGGTCAAATCCATGTGCCCCTCCTTCTGGCAACTGAGGGTTACTAGCGAGATAAAAGTTTACGGCTTACATATTTGACTGTGCGCTTGCTGATCTCTCTCAGAGTCTCAAACACACCGTCGCCCTTTAATGCACTGCCGCTGAACCACGGAACCTGAAGTTCAGAGTTCAGGTCTTCCTGCATCTCCTCAACGGTGAGGATGGGAATATTGGAACCGCCAAGATCCCTCTTATTGAATTGAAGCACTAGAGGGATGTCCTTCATGTCTAAGTTGTCCTCGGCAAGATTTTGTCTCAGGTTTGCGAGGCTTTCTATGTTTTTTTCTTTTTGAACCTTTAGAGAATCCGCCACGAAAACAATGCCATCTACACCCTTAAGGACGAGTTTGCGGGTGGCATTGTACATGACCTGTCCAGGAACGGTGTAGAGCTGGATCTTGATGCTCAGTCCCTGAATCTTGCCTAGTGCCAAGGGGAGGAAATCAAAAAACAGAGTACGATCGCCCTTGGTATCGATAGTGACCATCTTGCCGCGAACGGAGTCGGTCATAGCCTGGTGCAAGTAAAGGAGGTTGGTAGTTTTACCACCTCGCCCAGGTCCATAATAGACGACTTTACATTGTACCTCATTTTTACTCAGATCAATAAACGACACAGTTACTGCTCTCCGCCCAGAATAGGTATCAGAGTTTCGGTGACTTTAGCGGTGTTCAATCTAATGAGCCCCAGGGAGACTTCCTTACCAAAAAGAGTGATGAGGATGAAACCCTTGCCCACCTTGGTGAAATGAATATTCTCGTTCTTGCCTTTATGGAAGAGAAGGGCGAAGTCATCTTCTCCGATTAGCTTGGCAATTTCGGCGGTGGCACCAAAATTGGCGGCTGAGAGTGCGGCCAGAGCTACAACGTCGAGATTAGCGGGATCGCCCCGATTCACAATAAGGTTGCCTGAGCGGTCAACTAAGAGAACGCAGTCAGCCCCAGCCCGGAGAAGATCTTCATCGAGAACATTGATGATGTTATCTATCGCTTCTTTGGATAAGACGAGATCCATACCGCCCCCGCTTTCGCCTGCATCGTCTCAAATCGAATAAGGGATTTGGCACGTATGCTTTCAATTTCCCTACTAAAATAGGTCACAAAATCTATAACAGCATTACTTTAAAAATGCAAATACTTTTTTCTAGTAATGTCGCATGCCTGCAGGAATCATGCCGCGTTGAACGGGCTGATAAAACTATCAATCCAACATGCGGCGGAGATCAATCAGCTCTTGCTTGATTTCCTTTAAGGTCTGGTGGGGTGAAGAGGTAGCGGAGGCGGGTTGGAGCTTTTTTCGGGCACCAGCGATGGTGTATTTTTCCTGGTGAAGTAGCTTTTTGATGTGGAGGAGCATTTCTACGTCTTTTCGCTTGTAGATGCGCTGTTTTGATGGGGCCCGTCGGGGTCGGACCAGGGAAAACTCCCGTTCCCAGTAGCGAAGAACATGGGTCGGCACGCCGACGATTCGACTAACCTCACCGATTTTGAAAAAACGCTTGTTGGGAATGTTATCCATGACCGAGTCGCCAAGGGGACCACTTAAGACATGCAGGTTGAAGACTAAAATTCAACTCCCAATACTAAACAAATTGGACCTAAGGCGCAAGGCTTTTGGCAGAGAGCATGGGGTATAGGGCCTAGTAAGACCCTGTCATTTGGCCACAAGAAGTGGCCGTCATTACGCTACGCTGTCATTCATGGTCATTTGTTGTAACAACCTAATGACGGCCGTAAGGCCTAATGGCGGCGTAGCCGAATGACGCGGAGCAAATGACCTGACAGTGCCTAGTGCCTAGTGATTTCTCCAGTGCCTAATTTGCAACACCTACCAGATCAATAGTCAGGAACGCAATTGGGCCTCGAATGCGTCAACGACTTTTTGGCTTAGGGCTGTGTGGATATCGTTTACTTCCAGGTCGGTTAGACTGCGTTCCTCGGACCTGTAGGTTATGCGAAAGGCCAGACTCTTCCTGTCTTTTGCTACCTGGGTGCCACGATATTGATCGAACAAGGTTATGCTTTCAGCGTATTGCGGGCGATGCTTCTCCAGATAGTCAAGCAGATCCTGAGCGGCCACCGTATCAGAAACCACAATGGCCAGGTCGCGATTAACCGCTGGGAATCTCGGCAGGGGCTGGAACTTTTTCGCTGAAACCGTTTTTTCCAGAAGGAGATCGAAGTCCAGGTCAAAAAGATAAGCCGGCCCCTTTAAAGCAAAATTTTCCAATACATCACGATCAACCTCACCCAGGTCCCCAAGATGTAAGTCAGCAGCATATATTCGGGCAGCGGCCTGAGGATTGAGGTAGGGGGCCGGAGCCTTTTCAGACCAGCGAAGATCTCTAATGCCAAGATTCATAAGCAGGGCTTCAACTGCACCTTTGGCGTCGAAGAAATCTACAGACTGACTGGTGTCGTTCCAACCCGGGGGGCGGCGCAAGCCGGAAAGCCAACCACAGAGGTTGAAACGCTCTTCGGGTAGTTCGTCCCCTTCCTTGGGAAAAAACACTTTGCTAAGTTCAAAAAGTCTGAGATTGAAGTTGTTTTGACGCTGGTTTCTGGCAGCAGCTTCCAACATGTTTGGTACGAGGGAGGTCCGCATTACCGACTGGTCCTCGCTCAAGGGGTTGCGCAAAGGAAGCAACTGTCGCCGCCGGTCGTTATCTTTTAGTCGCAGCAATTCCATAGCCCGGGGGGTGATAAACGAATAAGATACAATCTCACAGAAGCCAAGACTGACGAGAGTCTCCTTGGAGTAGTGTCTGATGACCTGATCTTCCGCCTGTTTAGCTGAGGCCAATCGAGCCACAGGTGAAGCACTGGGGACAAGGTCGTATCCCGCCAGCCGCGCTACCTCTTCCATTAGATCAACTTCACGAGTCAGATCGGCACGAAATGAAGGTGGATCTACTACCAAGAAGTCTTCCCCAGCAGAGCTAACTTTCAGCTGGATTGATTCAAGGTGCTTTGAGATCTCTTCCCTGGAAAGGGCCGTACCGAGAAAACTATTAGTCTTGGAAATGCGAAGCTCTACTGGTTCCAGCTTTATTGGTAGGGGATAAACATCGAGGCGACCACTGGCAAGTTCTCCCTCACTTAATTCCACCATTAATTGAGCAGCCCGATCCAAGGCGGCAATTACTCCTTCAGGGTCTACTCCTCGCTCGAAACGATAAGAGGATTCAGTGCTTAATCCGAGGGCTTTAGCGGTACGTCTGGTGCCAGTAGGTTGAAAGTATGCGCTCTCAATTAGAACCGTCTTGGTCTCAGGAGTTATCTCCGAGTTGAGGCCACCCATAATGCCGGCCAAGGCCACGCCGCGACTGGCGTCGCAAATCAGTAGCATATCCGCTCCAAGTTGGTGCTTCTGGCCGTCGAGGGTGACGAAGGTCTCGTTTGGTTGAGCCCGGCGCACTACTATGCGATTTTCGTCCAAACGGTGATAGTCGAAGGCGTGGAGCGGTTGACCCAACTCCAGCATGACGTAATTGGTAACATCCACGATGTTGTTGATGGCCCTAACTCCTTGAGCCTCCAATCTCTGCCGCATCCATAAAGGAGAGGGCTTGATCTTGATATTTTGAACGATACGGGCTGCATAACGGGGACAAAGGTCGGGGTCCTCAATTTTTACTGAAGACAGGGATTCTACAGGGGGGCCGCTCTCCTTCAAACTGATGGTAGGTGGAGACAATTTCTCTCCGAAAAGAGCTGCCACCTCGCGGGCAATGCCAACCACGCTGAGACAGTCGGCCCGATTAGGAGTTATACCGACATAGAAAATGAGGTCGTCCAGTTGGAGAGCCGCGGCCAGGGGTGAGCCGAGACACAAGTTGGCATCCAGAACCATTATGCCACTGGCATCTTTTCCCAGACCCAGTTCTCGTTCAGAACAGAGCATACCCTGAGAGAGCACGCCGTGAATCTCCGAGGAGCGAACCTCAGCACCGTTGTGCAGACAGGCGCCATCCAAGGCAAGGGGTACAATTTGTCCCACTGCTACGTTTGGGGCTCCGCAAACCACTTTGAAAATATTATCGGGGATTTCAACCTTGCACACCTGGAGGTGCTCAGCATGGGGATGTTTGTCCATATCCTGGATGCGGCCCACTACAATCCGTTCCAGGCCGAATTGAAAAGGTTCAATGGCTTCAACTTCAAGGCCCGCCATGGTGAGTCGGTGGGCAATCTCATCAGGTGAAGCATTACATTCCACCATAGACTGAAGCCATTTGAAGCTAATCTGCATGAGATCGTCCTCGAGGATTAATTATCAAGAGACCGATTCCGATCATTAAGGTTTCAGGTTTCAGCTTTATTTTTTCTTCTCCCTGACACCTGACACCTGAAAACCGAAACCTAAATCCCTAAGACTTGATGCTCGCCATTAGTTAATTCACAGTACTCCAAAACTCCAATACTCCAACTGTAGAGTCTTAGATCGAAACGCTAAAACTGTTCTAAAAAGCGAAGATCGTTGTCGAAAAACAGGCGAAGGTCGTTTATCCCATACTTGAGCATGGCAATACGCTCGATGCCCATGCCGAAAGCATACCCGGTAACCTCTTCCGGGTCATAGCCGACCATTTTGAACACTTCCGGATCTACCATGCCCGAGCCTAAAATTTCCAGCCAACCCGTCTCAGAACACACCCGACAACCCTCACCCCGACATATGACGCACCGGATGTCAACCTCCGCACTAGGCTCGGTGAAGGGGAAGAAGCTGGGGCGGAAGCGCAAATCCACATCCTGTCCGAACATCTGATGAACGAAGATGGTAAGCACACCTTTCAGATCACCAAAGGAGACGTCCTTGTCCACCACCAACCCCTCAACCTGGTGGAACATAGGGGTGTGAGTCATGTCAGAATCACATCGGTAAGCCTTGCCCGGAGCAATTATCCTTACAGGTGGAGGCTGTTTTTCCATGACCCGGACCTGAATGGGGGATGTGTGAGTGCGGAGCACTATGTTTTCCGTAACGTAGAAGGTATCTTGCATGTCCCGGGCAGGGTGGTCCTTGGGGATGTTGAGAGCCTCGAAATTATAATAATCCAATTCCACATCTGGCCCCTCAACCACCTCAAAGCCCAGGCGCTGGAAGATCTCGGTGATCTCCATACTTACTTTAGTTATGGGGTGGAGATGACCAAGATAGGGCAGTCTACCTGGCAAGGAAATATCCAGTCCAGACACCCGCGGCGAGGCCGCACCAGTCTGTAACTTGGCCTCCTGGAAAGCATTTTCGAGGCGCAGGCGAGCCTCATTCAAAAGCTTACCCAAAGTGGGTCGTTCTTCGGCAGGGCTAGCCCCCAATTGCTTAAAAAGACGAGCAATTTCTCCCTTTCGCCCCAGCACCTCGATTCGCAACTTCTCCAGTTCCTGCGCATCTTCGAGGCGGGCCAACCGGTCGAGGGTTTCTTGGAGGAGGGTATCAATTTCCTGTTTCATCATTCTGGGAGGTGAAGATCTAGGCACCGCGGCGTGCTAACTCCACAATCTGAGCGAAGCCGTGGGGATCGTTCAGGGCGAGGTCGGCCAACACTTTTCGATCCAAGTCGATTCCGGCTTTCTGCAGGCCATCCATGAACTTGCTGTAAGAAAGGCCGTGCATCCTACTGGCCGCATTGATTCGGGTGATCCAAAGAGAGCGGAACTGGCGCTTGCGGACGCGACGGTCGCGATAAGCATACTGGAGTGCCCTCTCTAAATTATTACGGGCTGCGCGTAGCGCTTTGCCGTGCGCCCCGCGATATCCCTTAGCCTGTTTCAGTATCTTCTTGCGTCGTTTTCTGGAAGAGACCGCATTAGTGACCCGGGCCATCGTTTACCCCTGTGCGAATTTCAAACTTTCTGTTGTCAATAAGGTGTCTAACCCAAATACAGGGCTTTATAACAAACTACCACATTCCGACACTCCAGCTTTACGCGTACGGAAGCAATCGTCGAACTCCACGCATATTGGTGGAATCAACATATCCCGGGCTGCGCAGGTTTCTTTTTCTCTTGGGTGACTTCTTGGAAAGAAGATGACTCTTGTAGGCCTTGGACCGACGCAGTTTCCCTGCACCGGTAACCTTGAACCGTTTCGCAGCAGCACGATTAGTCTTCATCTTAGGCATAATCACTCCCGCAATCTCTAGTCTAACCAAACGAATCCTGTAAAATATTCTGTAGCCTCTTAATTGTCAAGTCATTTTTAGGAGAGAAAAAGAGGAAACCCACTCACATTGGAGATTGTAGATCTTAGATTTCAGATTGAGGATTTCGGAATCTGATGACTTCCCCCAATGCAACACAGCTAAATCTTAAATCTTCAATCAACAATCTACAATCGCAAATCATTCCTGCCGGCCGGCCAACCAACTTGGAAAAAGGGGCACAAACCTTGGCGCTCGCCAAAACAGCGAGTTTAGAACCTTTTGGTTTATAGGAGTAAGTGCAGGTCTATTGCCGAGGAGCTAGGATCATGATCATGTTTCTTCCTTCGAGTTTCGGCGTTTGTTCCACAATCCCTTCCTCTTCGGTATCTGTAATAATACGCTCGAGAACCTTCAACCCGAGCTCGGAATGGGCGATCTCCCGCCCGCGGAACATTATAGTTACTTTGGCTTTGTTTTTCTCGCTAAGAAAACGTTTGATGTGACGTAGTTTGAACTGATAGTCGTGCTCTTCTGTTTTGGGGCGGATTTTGACTTCCTTCA
This sequence comes from Deltaproteobacteria bacterium, assembly GCA_022340515.1. GTDB lineage: Bacteria > Desulfobacterota > Syntrophobacteria > BM002 > BM002 > BM002. Next base: position 25,812 of record JAJDNT010000098.1, on the reverse strand, counting down.
CTTGAATGGTGGTCTGCTTTTTTTTCGCCTCCTGTACTTTCTTGGCCTGTAGGTACTTGTACTTGCCATAGTCCATTATTTTGCACACAGGGGGCGACGCTTTCGGGGCCACCTCCACCAGGTCAAGTTTTTCTTCCGCGGCGCGAGCCAATGCTTCTTCCAGCGGCACGATCCCCAATTGGGTGCCGTCCTCGCCAATGAGACGGACTTGGGGGGCCCTAATCTTATGGTTGACGTTAACTTGCTTGATTATTTTCCCTCCCTCCTTTCTTTTAAATGAGATGTGTGACCTGTGATGTGAGATATGCTGCAGGCGTAAACTTCACTTACGGGTTGTATCTCAGATCCCAGACCTCGTATCCCACATCCCCGGTGGGTGAATGATTACTGTACCTTAAGAACCTTATTGGTAACTGCGTTTTCTTCCATTACCAGGCGGATGAACTCATCCGCTTCCATGAGCTTTAGGTCTTTACCATCTCTCCTTCGGGGTGAGACCCCACCAGCTTCCACCTCTCGGTCGCCCACAACCAGCATATATGGGATTTTCTGCAACTGTGCTTCTCGGATTTTATAGCCCAATTTCTCGTTGCGCAAATCCTTCTCTACTCTGACACCTGCAGTCAGGAGGCGCTGGTAAAGCTCCTCACCGTATGTATTTTGCCTGTCGGTAACCGTGAGAATAATGGCCTGTACAGGCGCCAACCAAGTAGGAAAGGCACCAGCGTAATGTTCAATGAGAACCCCTAGAAATCGTTCCATACTGCCGAGTAGGGTACGATGAAGCATTACTGGACGATGCTTTTCACCGTCGGCCCCGATGTAGTTTAGATCGAAACGCTCTGGTAAAGTGAAATCGCACTGGATGGTGGAGCACTGCCACCGACGGTTAAGAGCATCTTTGAGCAATATGTCAATCTTGGGGCCGTAAAAGGCACCTTCACCGGCACGAATTTTATAGGAGATATCTTTGTCCCGAAGTGCGGTTTCCAAGGCGTTTGTGGCCCTATCCCAGTCTTCGTCGGTGCCGATACGTTTTTCCGGCCGGGTACTCAGTTCGATCTCACATTCGAAACCGAAGAGCTCCAGCATATCAAGGGCAAAATCAATAATTCCCTTTATCTCATCGTTGAGTTGTTCCGGAGTGCAGAGCAAATGAGCATCGTCCTGGGTAAATTGACGCACTCGGGTCAAACCGTGAAGTACGCCGGATTTTTCGTGCCGATGTACCAGGCCCATCTCAAAGTATCTAATGGGCAGGTCACGGTAAGAGCGAATGGTAGATTTATAGATGAGCATATGAGCCAGGCAGTTCATGGGCTTGATGCCGTATGATTGCCCTTCCACCTCGGTGAAATACATATTCTCCCGATAGTTTTCAAAGTGACCAGATTTTTTCCACATTTCGGTTTTGAGTAATTGCGGTCCAATAACCATCTGATACCCACGGCGAAGGTGAGCTTCCTTCTCAAAGGTTTCAAGGATATGACGGAGCAAGGCACCTTTCGGGTGATAGATTACCAATCCCGGCCCCGCCTCATCACTAACATGAAAAAGATCAAGTTCTCGCCCTAGTTTGCGGTGATCTCGCTTGCGGGCCTCTTCGAGAAGCTGCAAGTGTCTCTTCAAATCCTTTTTGGAAAAAAAGGCGGTCCCATAAATGCGCTGAAGCATGGGATTACGCTCGTCGCCCCGCCAATAAGCTCCAGCGACCCCGGTGAGCTTAAAGGCTTTAACTTCACCAGTATTGATCAAGTGAGGACCACGGCAGAGATCAATCCAATCGTCCTGTCTATAAACTGACACGGTGGGAGCTTCCAGTTCCTCTAACATCTCGACCTTGTATTTCTCCTGACGCTGGCTGAAAATCTGGATTGCTTGCTGTCGATCCAGTTCTCTGCGACTGATGGGTTTGGCCAGTTTGATTATCTCCTCCATCTTGGCTTCTATGCGAGGAAGATCTTCCGCACTAAAGGTGTCGGGGCAATCAAAGTCGTAGTAGAAACCGTTTTCGATGGCAGGCCCAATGGTAATCTTCGCTTCAGGATAAAGGCTTTGCACAGCCTGTGCCATTACGTGGGAGGCAGTATGGCGCAGGATCTCCAAAGCCTCCTCGCTGTTCTGCTCCAAGGGCTCGAGAGTGCAATCCTCCTCCAAAGGGCGGGTAAGATCAACAAGTTCACCGTTTAATTTGGCAGCAACCGCGGGGTTGCCCTTTTTCGCCCCCAAGCTTTTTAGCGCTTCCCCTGCGCTTATGCCCTTGGGCAACCTTTGGCTTTCGCCTTTTATGCTGACTACATTTATCTCTTCCATGATGCTCCCGGCTGAAAAATAAGAAAAGGCACCTGAACTATGTTCTCCGATGCCTTTTGCTTACCACTAGTTTTTACAGTGCATGTAAGTCGTTATTAACACCTTTATTAACAGTTTCTGGTAGGCACGTGGGGATTTGAACCCCAGACCCCTACCGCGTCAAGGTAGTGCTCTCCCCCTGAGCTACGTGCCTATAAATAGAGAATCTACTAAGTATCAGGACAGTTGTTCACTGTCAAGAGAAATTTCCCTGCAGGCAGCCAGCAGCACTGAGCATGGGGCATGGGGCATGGAGCATAGGGCATAGGGTAAATTCAAGATCTGAGTTTTCGCTATGAGCTATGCGGTCATCAATCTGCAATCTCAAATCCACAATCCCTTGAATCCGCAATCCCCGCCCGCCATCGCGAGCCGCTCAGGCGAGGCGGGCGGGCGCAATCCGAAATTGAAAAGTACCTAGTGCTTAGTGCTCAGTGTCTAGTGTTTTTCTGATTGTCACCTGCGCCTTGCATTATTCGTATACCCTTTAGCATGTACTGAGTCCAGGAAACAATCGTGACACCGGCGGTAACGTGAAAGAGGATGCTTTTCATAAGGGGGTGGGGGGTAGCTATGGCCGATGCCATGGTGATAATGGCAGTAATTATCTGGGCACAGGTGGTTAGTTTGCTGGCAATAGTTGGCCTGATTTCAAACGGTAGATCTTGCATAAATAAGACGAACACGCCCAGGACGATGAGCACATCTCGGCTCAAGACAATTACTGTGAGCCAACTAGGTACCAGATTCTTAACGGCCAAAAGAACGTAAGTGGTAGCCAATAGAAGCTTGTCCGCTAAGGGATCGAGAAAAGCACCCAGCTTGGATTTCTGCATGTATAAACGAGCGATCAACCCGTCCAGGCCGTCAGTAATCCCTGCTACGATGAAGACAACAAGGGCTGCGCTGAGCCGTTCTTGCAGGAGAAAAATAACCAACAAGGGGGTCAATAGGACGCGCGAAATGGTAAGGAGATTAGGAATGGTCATGAAAGGAGAGGCTTACCTCTTGCTGAGGATTGTAACTTTAACGACGTTGTCGCCCATTACTTCCGCACTGGTCACAAAGGAGCCGAAGTCGTGGCCCTCTAATTCTTCCTCCAAGGCATCAAGGTTTCCGGCAAGAATCAAAGAAAAAGATCCCAGGTCACCTTTCAGCTTAATCTGCCTTATTTCTCTTATCACTGGCGAGCGTTGGAGGTACTCCTTGATGAGGATGAGGTCTCCGTAAGAGCGCACCCCTTCCACCTGGAGAGAGACATCCATGGGAGCTTTGGATACGGCAGCATAGGGGGCCAATATTCCATCCACCAGGTGTGGGGCCAGACGTTCTGCCAGGGCAGAAAAACCGTAATCGATCACTGGCTGCTCGGCGGAAGGCTGAACCTGGACTGTGGCGGATACCCTGGCCAGTGTCTCTCCGCTATTCGCCCTCACAGCTCGCAGGGAACCACTGGTCATTCCTGTCTCACCCATGCCGGTGCCACGGTAACTTACCTGACCTATTACTGCCACATCCGCTCCCAGAGCCTTTGCTAGAGCGGCACCCTTGGCGTCATCCAGCAGAGGTTCCTGGTAGTTTTGGTCCTCGGGTATATTCTCTGTGAGCGACTTAGGAGATAGAGGAACTATCCCCTGTTCCGCCATGAGTTTTGCCAGGGCCTGCAAAAACAGAGGCGGCTTTTGATCCACAGACCCAAGTTGCCACCACCAATTCCATGGCTCGTCGGGATTCGTCCGCTCAGCAACCAGAATAGCTATCCGCGGGCGCTCACTGGCAGCGAGAAACATGCCGAGTTGGCGTAAGTCGCGGGTTAGATTTACAGAATAGAGAGTTGTCTGTACCGTAACCCGATAGAGGCCAAATGCCTCACCTTCTTGGACTATTTGATAGTCCTTGACATAGCGCATGGGTTCTTTGAGAATTCGATTCAGTAGGAGAGGGTAGTAGTGGACAATATTTTGAACGGGTAAAAGGTAACCAAGGGCCTGTTCTACCGCGGCCCGCAAAGCTTCCTCTAAAGCAAGGCTGCGCGCGTCTGCCGAACCTTTTTCCAGCATTGGACTTGTACCAGAGGCAACCAGGGGTTTGTTCAGATCCTTATCTTGTCCTGCCGCAGGGAGAGGACAAAAAAAGAGAAGGAACCACAAGGCCATGGCGATCCAGATATTTATCGCCTTCAGCCCTTTCGTCCTTGCTGGCAAAGGTAATATTTTGTTTTTAGGAGGAACCATGTGATTGGTCCTGCCTTTGCTAAACAACAAGTGGCATTGGCAAAGCTCCATTTTACTAGCACAGGGCTTAGTCAATAGCAAGGATTTTTAAGTCAGCTATCAGAGCTCAGCAGACCGCATTCAGCAAACAGACAGAGGTAGGAGGTAAGAAGTCAGACCGTTAGAATCGTCATTCCCGCCTAGGCGGGAATCCATACTCCACTGGATACCCGCTTTCGCGGGTATTACAGTTGTTTTGGTGATCTCCCTCGATTCTGGATTCTGACTCCATGCTCCATGCCCCATGCTCATTTGTAGTCAATGATATGCAACTGGATCTGTCTTTCACCCCGCCAGTGGTTCCATCTGGGGCTGAAGAGCAACCACTGAGGCGAAGGCAGTAACTGATCGGACTCCAAGAGATTAAAGCCTATTCCTGTAAAGCGGGCTTTGTCCTGCCGCAGCCTCAAGCGCAGATGGCTCCCCTTTAGTACCCGAGAATCTTCCACCTGGAAATCTCGACAGCAAAAGATAGGCTCCGGATTGCCCACACCATAAGGTTGCATTCTTTCGAGGTAGGTCATTAACTCAGGGGTAATCTCTTCTAAATGAACCACAGCGTCAACTTTTCTTGTCTTGGTGATGTCTTTTGAGGTGATTCCCTCCTTTACCGCCTCTTCGAAGGCAGGGAAAAATTCAGTAAGTTGGCTCTGAGTAAGACCAAGTCCCGCTGCCAACCGATGACCACCAAAACGCACCAGGTGTTTGCTACACCGAGCCAGGGCCTGGTAAAGATCGAAATTGCCCACACTGCGCCCGGAGCCTTCCCAGTGCTCGTCGACGAGCGTAAGGAGAATGGTTGGTTTATTAAAGCGTTCGGTCAGGCGCGAGGCCACAAGGCCCAATACACCCTTATGCCAGCCCGGAGAGGCGAGAACCAAGGAACTGCTTTGCTCATAGTCTTTATTAGCTTCGATAAGACTTAAAGCTTCGGCTAAAAGCTGATCTTCCACAGATTGGCGTTGACGGTTTAGCTCCTCGAGTTGCTGGGCAAGTAACTGCGCTTCTGCGCAATCGGTGGTTAAGAGAAGACGGAGAGCAGGATCGCTGCTGCCCAGACGTCCAGGAGCATTGAGACGAGGTCCCAGCCTAAACAATACATCCCAGTTACTAATTTTGCCGCCCCGAAGACCACAAGTCTCTTTGAGTGCCAGAAGCCCAGGCCTGGATGTCCGAGAAAGCTCTGACAGGCCGTTGGAGGCTAGAATCCGATTAGTACCGGTGAGCGGCGCCATGTCAGCTAATGTGCCCAGGGCTACCAGGTCGAGATATTTCTTGAGATTGGGTTGCTCAGAGCCGCTCCATCGTCCCTCGCGCCGGAAGTAGGCACGAATGGCTGTGGCAAGATAAAAGGCCACACCCACTCCGGCCAGATCGGCCAATTCTGGGATTTTTCCATGGCCTTTCGGGTTCAAGATTACGTTTGCCTCTGGAGGGGTATCCGGCAGCTTGTGGTGGTCGGTGATGATTATGTCCATGCCATGCTCACGTGCCAACTGGATGGGTTCATGATCTGTGCTGCCGCAGTCCACGGTTACTACCAGTGTGACTCCCCGACTGTGAAGCTTTGTGAGGGCTCCGGTGTTGAGGCCGTAACCTTCCTTTACGCGGTGGGGTATGTGCCAACCCACTCTACCACCAAAAGAGGATAGGAAATGGACAAGGATGGCCGTGCCAGTAATCCCGTCCACATCGTAGTCCCCATAAATTGCTATCTGTTCTCCTTCAGCTAGGGCATGGGCTATGCGGCTCACAGCTTTGTCAATATCTGGTAACTGGTACGGAGAGTGCATGTCTTTTAAGCTGGAGTAAAGGAAATCCTTGGCCTGCCCTTGGGAATTAATATTACGAGTGGTGAGGATGAGGGCCAACAGGGGGGGGATAGTCAAAGCCTTTTCTAACTCATCTGCGAGCCGTTGGTTGGGAATCTTAAGTTGCCAGAAGAAATGAGTTCCCTTTATGGTATCGGGCGCAATTTTAGAGTTCATCTTTATCGCAGTTCCTGCCGGTCTCCGTTTCTCTGTGTCATCTTTGGGGTTGTCTGGCAGAATAAATCGCAACTCTCCACCATAGTCAAGGGGAAAGAGTCACCTGCTCATGAACCCTGGGAGGTTGGAGGTAGCTTTGGTTGTCAGAAAAAAGGCGTAGTGCTTAGAAACTTCAAAACTAGGCACTAGGCAGTAAGCACTAAGCACCATAACTCGGAACGGGGAACGGGGAACGCGGAATCACACAACTAAAGACGAAATTTATTGGGATTGGTTTTGCTGGAACATTCCGAGCTCCGCGTTCCGGATTCTGCGTTCTAATCTTTGGTGCTTAGTCCCTAGTGCATAGTACCTAGTGCCTCTCAGGCATGACCCTTGTAAGCACCTATTAAAAATGATAACGTGGCAAAACCGGGTTCATGGGGTAATCAATGGCTGTTAATCCAAAACGATCAGACCTGCTCTTTTACCGGGTCGATCCGTACGAGATTCACTATCTCAAGTTTATTCTGGAAGCATACGAGGGGCTGGCAACGCTTACCACTCTGGATTCTGAGAAAGGGTTGATCCAGCTTGCAGTGCCACCGGGACGCAAGGAGAGTCTGGAGTCTCTTGTGGAGGCCCTGGGGCGAGAGTTGGTTCTCGAGAGGGTTGCTGATGCTTAGCCAGAAATAATTTGCCCTTGAAAATTGAGGACGGCTAGGATAAAGGTTAACCTCCATCCGGCTCATGGCGAAAAAGAGCCGCACAAAATGGCCATCCCGGGAAGGCCGGCGAGGTGCAGCCGTGGTGGATGAAGAAGGGCTGAAGGACTTAGGTCTGGAAGACGGGGCTACCGCTCTAGAGATCCGCACTTACGGCGAAGACAAGGAGATCATTTCCGAGGGAGAGCACAGCAATCACTTCTATGTAGTTCTCAGCGGAAATGTGAAAATCCTGCGCCAAGGACACCAATTGGCCATACTCGGTGAAAGGGATGTATTTGGTCTGGAAAGCTGTTTTTTAAATCAGCCCTCCAGTGTAAGTGCTCGATCAGTGGACAATACCAGGATTGCCCTTTACGATAGAGATGCCATAGAATTCATCCTGTACGAGCGGCCCCTGATGAGCAAAGGGATCTTGGGCTCTCTCCTGGGTCAGTTGACTCAGACCTTTCAAGCTGTGCCCCTGGAGGACTCTGAGAGCAAGCTTCAAACTATAGACATGCGCTTCTATGGAGACAACGAAGTAGTTATTCAGGAAGGGGCCAAAGAGACTGATATTTTCAAACTAATATCCGCAGAGCAAGGTTTGGTAGTGCTGAAGGGCGGCAAAGAGGTCGGTTGTATTACTAACCCTGGTGAGTTTTTCGGTGAGATGGCGAGTGTGTTGCAGCAGGAACGCTCTGCAACAATAATATCTAAGGGAAATAGTGTGGTTCAGGTCTACTCGGGTGATGCCATTCAAGATATGATTGAAGAACACCCTGAAATAGCCAAAAGGATCATCACCACTTTAGCCAAACGGCTGTCGCAGGCCACAAAAGAGATAAGTAAGCTTCAGAAAGAACTGGAAGGGAGCTCTGACGGTGAGCAGATCCAGTGAAAATGAAGCAAGGCAAATTTTTGTCCGAACCTTCGGTTGCCAGATGAACCGTTACGATAGTGAGCGGTTGGTGGAGATCCTTGGGGATGAAAAATTTGTTGTGGTGGAAGATTACCGCAGGGCAGATCTGATATTCATCAACACTTGCACTGTACGCGATAAAGCGGAACAAAAAGCATTCAGCTACCTGGGTCGGCTCAAAACACTGAAGCGTAATCGCCCTGAACTCGTGGTGGCCTTTGGCGGGTGTGTGGCCCAACAATATGGGAAGGAATTATTGGCCCGCTGGCCCCATTTAGATTTGGTTGTGGGAACTCATTCCATTAGTAGAGTTCCGGCCATGCTTGCGCGCTATGAGGCCACTGGAGAACGGCAGGCCTGGGTAGATTTCTCTTACGATTTTGGCGACGAGCCGGATGGTAGGTCGAAACCCTGCAAGTCGGAGGCCTCGGCCTACGTGACCATCATGAGAGGTTGCGATAATTTCTGCACCTACTGCATTGTGCCAATGGTCCGCGGTAGGGAGCGCAGCCGACCTAGCGGTGAGATTATGCGGGAAGTGGAAAGCCTGGTTGAGTGTGGCGTGCGGGAGGTTACACTCCTAGGTCAGAATGTGAACTCTTACGGCCAGGGTGTCTCCGGTGAAGTGGATTTTGCCGGACTCCTTCAACGAGTGACACAAGTAGAAGGATTGTTGCGGATTCGTTTTACCACCTCCCATCCAAAGGATCTGTCGCCAAAGCTCATGCGCTGTTTTGCTGATCTACCGCAACTCTGTCCTCACATCCATCTGCCGGTGCAGTCTGGCTCTGACTATATCCTCAGTCGAATGAATCGTGGCTATACCAGGGATCACTACCTGCGATTGGTCAAAGAATTAAGAGAAATGCGAGAGGACGTTGCGGTCTCTTCAGACATGATAGTAGGTTTTCCCGGTGAGAGTGAGGAAGATTTTTACTGGAGCCTGAGGCTATTGGAGGAAGTTCGTTTCGATGGACTCTTTTCCTTCAAATACTCGGATCGACCCCAAACCGCCGCCAGGTTGCTGGATGGCAAGGTTGAAGAAGAGATTAAGCTGAAACGCTTGCAAAAATTACAAGCATTACAGGAACGGATAACCTTGGAGAAAAACGAGGCCCAGGTGGGTCAGACAACCCTGGTGTTGGTTGAAGGTCCAAGTCAGGTTGGAGGATCTCAGCTGAGCGGCAGGACACCACAAAATCGGGTAGTGAACTTTAAGGGCTCACCCCACCTGGTTGGTGAGGAGATACCTATTCTGATAACCGTAGCCCATGCCCATTCCTTGGAGGGCGTGGTTTGTGTAGAAGAAAATGCGAACTTGAAAATAGCGAAGGAGAAATCATGGTGCGGGAGATGAAGATATCGGGTCTTACCATGGACCCCCAGACGAATACGCCTATCGTTGTTTTGAAAGATCCCGAGAGCGACGTCTCACTGCCTATTTGGATCGGCTTGCTGGAGGCCACCGCCATTGCCACCGAGCTTGAACAGGTCCAATTTTCCCGCCCCATGACTCATGACCTGATCAGAAATCTAATGACTCACTTGGGAGTGAAGGTAAATAAAGTCGAGGTCTGCGACCTGAAGGACAACACCTTTTATGCCTGGATCTACCTGACTATTAATGGCAAGGAGACAAAGATCGATGCCCGCCCCAGTGACGCTCTTGCCATCGCTTTGCGAACAGACGCCAAGATTTACGTAGACGAGAAGGTGATAGAGAAATCTGGAAGGCTGGAGCCTGAGGCGAAGGTGGAAATCAAAGACGAGGAAGCCAAGAAATGGACTGATATTCTAGAAAATCTCTCCCCGGAGGACTTCGGCAAATACAAGATGTGAAACAATGCGAGGGAAAGAGTCAAGTAGCCAGTAGTCAGTAGGCAGAGAGGCATACGGCTACAGGCGCAGGGCTCAAGGCATAGGGCATAGAGCATAGGGCATAGGGTTAAAAAATCTGCAATCTGCAATCTCAAATCTAAAATCCCCTAAATCCACAATCCCAAATCCTCTTGTCAGCCCATCTAGCAACAATTAAGATCCAAAACGGTCACCGTAGTAGGAACGGATCCTGCATGGGCCCATGAAGGAACAAGACCAGTTCCTATGAGTGGCTGCAGTCGATCCACAAAAGGAAAGGAGAAACATTTTGATTGACCTGCATACTCATTCCCTGTTTAGCGATGGCGTACTCGTGGTGAGCGAACTGGTGCGGCGAGCTGAAGAAATAGGATACCTCTACATAGGTATCACCGATCACGCTGACCGGAGCAATCTGGATTTAATCATTCCCCGGGTGGTGAGGGCCGCGGAGGAGATTAACCGTCACAATCGCATCCAGGCAATCCCTGGCATTGAGCTTACCCATGTGCCGCCTGCAACTATAGCCCCTCTGGCGGCCGAGGCCAGGCAGTTGGGGGCGCAACTGGTGGTGGTTCATGGCGAGACTATTATGGAGCCGGTCCTACCCGGTACAAACCGGGCTGGTCTGGAGGCTGACATAGATATTCTGGCCCATCCCGGCTTGTTGACGCCCGAGGAGGCGGCCTTGGCCGCTCGCCGGTCCATTCTTTTGGAGGTCTCAGGTCGGAAAGGACATTCCTTTACCAATGGCCATGTAGTCCGAGTGGCGCAGTCAGCTGGGGCCGGGCTCATATTGAACTCTGATGCCCACGAGCCGGGAGACCTTTTGTCTAAAGAGATGATCGAGAAGATTGGTTTGGGGGCAGGCCTGGACCGGAGAGAATTTCAACAGATGCTCCGTAACGGAGAGAATCTCGTAAGGCGCATACAGAATGAGCGGCAACAGTAAAAGACAGTGGAAAAAATGGTTGCTCATCTCCCTTGGCGTTACCATTCTGGTCGTCTGGGTAGCCTACGCTACGGTTTTTTTCACTAGACTCAACCGGGGCGGGGGAGACACTCTCACCCCAGAAGTACAGAAGCTTGCCACCAAAGAAATTCAGGAGGAATGGTTTGCCCTCTATCAACACGGAAACAGAATCGGCTACAGTCGTAGTGAACTTCGGCCACAGTCAGGGGGGTATATGGTGAACGAGGAGATTTTCCTGCGTCTCGATTTCCTGGGACAAGTTCAGGATATATCCTCCTGGGTGCAAGCAAATCTTGAGCCGGATTTCTCGTTGAAATCCTTTACCTTTCGACTGCAAGCCGGTCCCATATACTACCGGCTCCAGGGTGGAGTGGAGAAGGGGAGCTTGATTCTCGTCAGTCGGATGGCGGGTCAAGAACAGATCCAAAAACTACCGCTGTCGCATCCCATTTATTTGAGCAGCGGGATGAAGTCATTCATTTCTCAACAGCCCTTGGCGGTAGGGAATGCTTATAGATTGGCACTTTTCGATCCTGCCACCATGAGTCAAACCATGGTGCCCCTACAGGTTGAAGAAAAGGAAACCGTTCGCATTGGTTCGAGAGACCTAGAGGCCTATAGGGTGGTAATGAACTTCCGCGGTGTCCAGCTCAAATCATGGGTTAGCCCCTATGGAGAACTGCTCAAGGAAGAGGGCTTTCTGGGGTTGACTATGGTTAGGAGCGATCGGGAGGACGCCCTCAAAGGATTTGCTGAAGCCAAGGGTGCTGAATTGGTGCGAGAGGCGGCTGTGGTTCCAGACCGGACTATTGCTCATCCTAGGAAATTAAAGCTTCTGCGCTTGCAACTAGAGGGTATTACTGACGACGGTTGGGAGTTGGCAGGAGGGAGACAGAATTGGAGTAACGGGGAGCTAGCAGTGGAGAGGGAATCTTTAATAGCAATTTCCTCTGCCAAAATCCCGGTGGACAACCCGGCTCTGGCTCGGGATTTGCAGCCAAGTTTGTTGGTTCAAAGCGATGCGGTGACCCTGAAAAAGCAGGCATTTGCCATTATTGGGGAGGAGAGGAATGGTTTGCAGGCCGTAAGAATGATAAGTTCCTGGGTTTACCAAAACCTGGAAAAGCGGCCCACCCTGTCCATTCCCAACGCCTTGGCAGTCTACGAAATGCGAGCAGGGGACTGCAATGAGCACAGTGTGCTTTTTGCTGCCCTTGCCCGGGCCGTAGGCATTCCTACAAGGATAGCTGCGGGTCTGCTCTACACCGAGGGTCGCTTCTATTACCACGCCTGGAACGAAGTTTACCTGGGAGAGTGGATTGCTGTGGATCCGCTAATGAACCAAGTTCCGGCGGATCCAACCCATGTGAGGCTAGTTACGGGAGAGTTAGATCGCCAAGTGGAGCTAGTTAGAGTTCTAGGAAGACTGTCTATAAAGGTGTTGAATTATGAATAGAGCCTGGTGAAAGGGAGACCATGATTCACTTAGACAAACTGACAAAACGTTTCAAACAAGTCACAGCAGTAGAAGGCGTTAGTGTTAGGGTCGCCCCTGGGGAGATATATGGTTTTCTTGGACCTAACGGTGCGGGCAAGACCACCACTATCAAGATGCTAGCCGGGATTATGCGTCCCACTTCCGGTCATATCTTTATTGACGGATTAGAATTGGAGAAAAATCCCCTCGAGGTGAAGGCGCGGGTAGGATTCATTCCGGACCGTCCCTTTCTCTATGACAAGCTCACGGGGGTGGAATTCCTGTCTTTCATGGCCAACCTTTACGGGCTCAACAGTGGGGGAAGAGACAAAAGAATCCGGCAGTTTCTCGAACTCTTCGAACTGGCAGAGTGGGGCGGCGAGTTAGTGGGCAGCTATTCCCATGGGATGAAACAGCGGTTGATCATGAGCGCTGCTCTCCTCCATCAGCCCCGAGTATTCATAGTGGATGAACCTCTTGTGGGCTTGGATCCCAAGGGCGCCCGACTGATCAAAAGAATCTTCAATGAACTGCGAAGGGACGGCCTAACCGTCTTCATGTCCACTCATACCCTGGGAATCGCGGAGGAACTTTGCGACCGCATCGGAATTATCCAGAGGGGAAAACTTCTGGCCGAGGGTACGGTTAACGACTTAAAGGAGTTGGCCGGTCAGGACGATCCACGTTTGGAGTCTATATTTTTGCATCTAACTGGGGGCGATGGGTGTAGTTCAGAGCAAACTGAGTTCATTCACCAATAGAGTCAGTTGTCAGTTGTCCGTCATCCGTTGCTTTAGGAGAAAACAGGGTGCATTGAGAATGAATAGCAATTTTTTACCCTATGCTCTATGCCCCATGCCCCATGCCATGAATGACGGCGAAGCCAAGTGACGCGAGGCAAATGATCTAACAATAATCGCTATGCGCTTGTGCCATGCGATTATAAGTAACGGTCGTTTTATTGTTATGAAGGTACTTGTCTTACTCGCACCTCGATGGTGGGGTTTCAAAAATAGCCTGGTCTTTGGCGGCCGCCGATCTTTCTTTAAAAGCGGCTCCTTGTTGGTCATGGCCTTTGGATTTTGGGCCGGAATCTATGTGATCTTTCACCGGGTACTTCGCTACTTCCAAGCAGTAGAAGAATTCGGTGACCTCTTGGCATACAAACTCCTTACCATGGTATTTCTCACCTTTTTTGGTTTGTTGATCTTCAGTAATGTGCTGGTAGCCCTGAACACTTTCTTCCTCTCACAAGATCTGGAAACAATTCACGCCACGCCGGTTTCCATAGGTGAGATATTTGCAGCCCGTTTTCTAGAGACCTTGCTCGAGAGCTCATGGATGGTTTTGCTTTTCGGTATTCCCGTGTTCACCGCCTACGGCCTGGTTTATAGGGCATCCCTTGCCTATTATCTTGGTCTGGTAAGCGTAATTGTTCCCTACCTCATTCTGGCCGCTGCCTTGGGGATAAGCCTCACCATGATTTTGGTGCAGATCTTTCCGTCTCAGCGCACCCGAGACATACTTCTTCTGCTTTCAATCTTGGTCATTATACTTCTCTTGTTCTTGTTCAGGTTCACCCGGCCAGAGAGGTTGGTGAATCCCGATTCTTTCTCGAGTGTAGTCACCTACTTTCGCGCCCTCAGCGCTCCCACCTCACCATACTTGCCCAGCAGTTGGGCCAGTGAGGCGATCTGGCCCCTTCTGCAAACATCGAGTGTCTCGAGCAGTTTTTATCAGGGATTTCTCTGGACGACTGCTCTGGCGAGCGTGGTAATCAGTACGTTTATCGCCTTGGTGATTTACCCGGAGGGTTGGTCCAGGTCCCGTGAAACGAAACGTTTGTTGCCTGGTGGAATCCTCAGGTATGTTCCCGAGAAACTGAGACCCGGTAATAGCCGTAAATCCCAGACTCTGGCTCTCATGGGCAAAGACCTCAAGTTCTTTTTTCGAGATAACACCCAGTGGTCGCAGTTGCTCTTGATATTTGCCCTTATTGTTCTGTATCTCTATAACTACAGTGTCTTACCCCTAGACAGGCCTCGCATGCCCACCTTTTATCTACAAAACCTTGTCGCCTTTCTGAATGTGGGGTTAGCCGGCTTTGTCCTCGCATCAATTGGGGTGCGTTTTGTCTTTACCGCTGTGAGCGCAGAAGGCTCGTCCTTCTGGATTATGCAGAGCGCACCCCTGAGCATCAAACGGTTGCTTTGGAGCAAATTCCTTTTCTACCTGTCACCTTTGCTTCTTCTCGGTCTGATCTTGACCATAGCCACCAACCACCTGCTTCAGGTGACACCTTTGATGCGGTGGTTGGCACCCATGACCATTTTTTCCATGGTCTTCGGCATTACCGCCCTCGGGGTGGGAATGGGGGCTGCCTTTGCAAATTTCAAGGCCGAGAACCTCACCCAAGTTGCCACAGGTTTTGGCGGGCTCCTGTACATGATACTGGCCATGGGATTTATAACTTTGGTGGTCGTATTGGAGGCAGGGCCTGTCTACACCCTGTTTATGGCCCAAGTTCGTCACCACACCCTCAGCCTGCTGCAATGGTTTTACGTGGGCGGTTCTATCCTCTTGACAGCGGGGCTGAACATTGCGGCTATCTGGCTGCCAATGCGCTATGGTGTGCAGAAGCTCGCAGCCTACGAAGCCTAAAAAGGGGTCAAGTCTACGTTTGACTCTTGGGTTCTCCTTGCAAGAGTCAAACGTAGACTTGACCCCTTTGTTACTGGAGATTACCAGCCTTTGAACAATCCTCCTTACACTCGGCCCACTTCTCCTTGCATTGCTGAATGCAATGATCCAATTCAGGACCTATGGCGACCGTTTTGTCGCACTCGATAATGCAGGCAGAGTACTCATTCAAACATCCGTCCATGCATTCTTCTTGAAGGGAGGGTGGACCTTCCGGTTTGGGAACAGTTGCTGGGGCGCAACCGGCCGCCAAGACCAGAGCAAATATAATCAAAAGTTTTCTCATGACATTTATCCCACCCTTGCCACTAAGGCGAGGGAACATAGGAAATACGAAAATCTTGAGGCTTGTTTTTGGTGGCAACCTGTATGGCCACTCCTCCATCCTCGGCAGTGAGCATGACCTCACCCTCCAATTCATTCCCCCAACGGTCCTTTACGGTGATCTTTAGATTCTGGTTGTTAGCCTTGCCATTCTTCGGGGTAAGCTTGAACTTTACCCCATACTTGCCCATGATTTCACCGGTCTCTGTTTCTACAGTAGCTCCCAAAGTATAGCGCGTAAGTACTGATGGGCTAAATAAAAGTTTCACTGGACCGTTCCACAACCCTAGCCCCAAAAACTCCAGATCTTTCTGCTCATTGAGTGTTCCCTGGGAATTGATGCCATCAATTTGCACTAGCTTATCGTAAAAACCATCTGCTAATGCACTTATGCAAAAAGGTCCTGCCAAAAACACTACTACCGTGTGAAAAACTATCATCCAATTGTATCCTCTTCTTTTCATCTTTTTCTCCTTATTTTTATTTAACCCGCTACATCACGGTAGTAATGCCTGGCAGCAATATTCCAACCGGAGGAGTGTTCAGGAGAATGTGGCCGTCCAACTCAGAAAGATCTTCTGGTGTCTCCCAAGTTCTCTGTGCCCAGGAGCGAGTTGCTAATGTAGCCCAGTTCATGATTGGCTGCCTGCTGCCACTGTGGAGGGACCTCCTCGGGTGTTCTCCCTGGCTCAAAGGACAGTGGTAGCTTAACAGTTTGACTTTTGTTGCCTGCCCAATCGCGGATAAAAATATTCGCAATCAATTTAGTCACACTAGCTTCAAAGAGGATTTCACCTGGAGGAGTATTCAAGAAAATGTAGCCGTCAAACTCGGTACGATCTTCTCCCTTGAGCCAGATTTCGGAGCTTAGAGAACTATCCACACCTTCCACAGATAATACAGCAACGATGTATTTCATGTCGCCATCTACATCCTTGGCCTTAAGATAGATGTTCCAGGTCTCGCCAGGGTGAACCTCTTTGGCTGCGTAGTAGCCGAGTAGCTCTGGAGGCTGCCCTTTTGCTCCTGGATGTTCTTGTTCGAAATTCGGTGGCTTTTGACATCCCCCCAGAAATATAGTCAATAGTATAGCAAAGAAAACTTTCCTGAACATGTCTAGTCCTCCTCATTGTTTGCTTAATTGGCAATCCTGGTTCAATGTCTGACATACATTCGTCGCTATTCTGACAGCGAGTTCTTTCTCTCGATTTTTATCCAGTTCCATCGACACTCCTTTTGTATCCGGTATATTTGCCGTAATAACCATATTGCTCATCCCCTCACCGACCTTGTTCACCTTGATGCCAGCTGTCTGCACACCATCCGCGACTTCAAGAAATAGAATTTCAGGAGCCTTGTTCGTTATCTTGATTTTCCTCTCACTTGCCTCTTGTTCAGCCACACTGACGAGCTCACTATACACCTTCCCGGCATCGACCTTTAGCGTGACTGTCGCAACGTAAGCATGTCTAGTTTTGTAGGCATTCACTATCGGAGGAATGACTGCGAAGCATGCCATCAAGGACATCAATGTAAGGAAAACTGACGCTAAGCCAACTACCCTTAGTCCGATTCCCTTTTTGCTTTCAAAAATATTCTTCATCATTTTGAACTCCTTCTAATTCCCTTAGGTGTAAACCGCTGCTCTATCTTCGTCTATCTCGCATATAAAGCTATTTCTTATCTCCCCAGGCTGGATAGTCAAGTATCAATGATCCGGAGCTTCAGGAGCGCGGTGGTGGCCAACATTGCCATCCACCTTTCGGGGCGACCTCAGGAAGACTGAAGCGCAGACCGTGCGTGGGACGCACGGTCTGCGCTTCTCGCAGCCGGAAGCGAGATCAGTCGCTTTTCGCCTTTTCCAACATCGCCGCCTCGAGCTTCTTGATGTCCGCGGGCGACAAGTGCGGACGATCGACCTTGATCGCCAGCTTGTTGAGCTTGGCGGTCAGCGGAAACGGCGGCTTGTAGTCCCCGTCGTTCACGCCGGTGAGCGTGTCGGAGCCGATGTCGAAGCTCTCGTCCCACTGCAGGATCATGGGCAGGGTTTTCTCCATCTTCTTGGTGGCCACCACCTTGCCGTCCACCTTTAGCGTCCCAGTGCCCGGCCGGCCGACGCCGCTGAAGTTGTTGAAGGTGAGCGTGCCGGGGCCGATACCCTCGTAGTTAAAGTCGAACTCGACTGTGTGCCGCCCAGGGGGAAGCGGTTCAGCGCCTTCCCACTTGATACGTTCGAGATCGACCATGTTCCACAGGAACACCGGCTTGTCCTTCAGCAGGTAGAAGCCGTAGCCACCGAAGCGTCCTCCCGAGGTCAGGATCATTCCCTCGGCGCCGCCCTTCGGGACTTCGAGTTCTGCGGTGATGGTATAGGAGGTGTTGAGCAGCAGCGGCGAGTCGCCCTGCGGCAGCCCAGTCATCGGCCGGGTGTAGACGAACTCGCTACGGCCGGCCGTGATGTTGGGGCGCGGCGCCACGATGCGGGCTGCTACCGAAGCGTCCAGCGGGAAGACCTGGTACTTCTTGGCCTCGGCGACGAACATCTTTCGCATCTCCTTGACCTTCTTCGGGTATTTCCCGGCGATGTCCTCGGCCTGGCTGAAGTCCTTGGTCAGGTCATAAAGCTGGAAGACCTGGTTGTTCAGCGGGTCAGGATTCGCGGCGCCGAAGGCCTGCCATGGCGCGCGGTTGACCTTGGTGCTAAGGAACCAGCCCTTGTGGTAAAGCGCCCACTGGCCCATCATCTCAAAGTACTGGGTCTTGTGGCGCGACTCCGCCTTGGCGTTCTTGGCGTCGAAGGTGTAGACGAAGCTGGTGCCCTCGATCGCCGCCTGCTTGATGCCATCCACCATCTCCGGCGCTTTGATGGCAGCGGCCTCAAGGATGGTGGGCACGACGTCGATCACATGGATGAACTGCTCGCGCAGGCCACCCTTGTCCTTGATGCGCGCCGGCCACGACACCACCATGTTCTGGTTGGTGCCGCCGAGCCTGGAGGCGTTTTGCTTGAACCAATCGAAGGGTGTGTCGAAGGCCCACGACCAGCCGGCCGACATGTGGTTGTAGGTCTGCTCGGTGCCCCAGACGTCGTAGAACTTCATCTGCACCTCGATAGGCAGCTCGTTGAGGCCATTGAAGAACGCCACCTCGTTCGGCGTGCCCAGCGGCCCGCCTTCGGCGCTGGTGCCGTTGTCGCCGTTGATGTAGATGATGAACGTGTTGTCCAGCCTACCGAGGTTCTGGAAGTGCTGGATTACGCGCCCGATCTCGTGGTCGTTGTAGGCCGCATAGGCGGCGAAGATTTCAACCTGGCGGATGAAGAGTTTTTTCGCCTCGGGGCTGAGTTCATCCCACGGCTTCAAGAGGTCCTTCGGCCAGGCCGTCAGCTTCGTGTCCTTCGGGATCACGCCGAGCCGCTTTTGGTTCTCGAAGATGCGCTGGCGCAGCTTCTCGTAGCCGTCGTCGAAGAGATGCATCGCCCTGATCTTGTCCACCCACTCCTTGGTCGGATGGTGCGGTGCGTGGGTGGCGCCGGGCGCGTACTTGATGAACAGCGGCTTGCTCGGATCGATCTGATGCATTCGCGTCATCCAGTCGATGGCGTCATCCGCCATGGCGGTGATAAGGTTCCAGGTTCCCGGCTCCTTGCCCTTAAATGGATAGATCTGAGTGGTGTTGCGGAACAGGTTCGGCTGCCACTGGTTGGCGTCGCCACCGACAAAGCCGTAAAAATACTCGAAGCCCATGCCTGTGGGCCACTGGTCGAAAGGACCGACCTGGCTGGCCGCGAAGGCTGGCGTGTTGTGGTCCTTACCGAACCACGAGGTCGCGTAGCCATTGTCGAGCAGGATGCGCCCGATGGTGGCCTTGTCCTTGCCGATGATGCTGTTGTAACCCGGAAAGCCCGTGGCCTGCTCCGAGATCACCCCGAAGCCCACCGAGTGGTGGTTGCGCCCGGTTATGAGTGCGGCCCGCGTCGGCGAGCACAGGGCGGTGGAAAAGACCCGGTTGTAGCGCAGACCTTCTTTGGCGAGGCGGTCCATGGCCGGCGTGGGGATCACACCGCCGAAGGTGCTGGGCACCCCGAAGCCGGCGTCGTCGGTGATGATCAGCAGTACGTTGGGCGCGCCCTTCGGCGGCACCACCCGCGGCGCCCACCAGGGTTTCGACTGCAGGGCATCTTGCTTGATTACACCGTCAAACTTCGGGTCGGGCGGTGGAAGTTGCTTGTTGCTGATGGTCGTGGTGGCGCTGGGCGAGCCCAGCACGCCGGTGACTTTCTGCGCCGTGACCGGCAAGGCCGTGAAGGTAATAACAATCAGCATGACGGCAATCGCCACCGCAATTGATCGGTTTTTCTGGTTCATGTCATGCTCCTTTCGTTGACATTGTTGTTTTCTCCTGTGCTTCAAGTTGGCATCGAGAGAGGATCAAGCCCTAAAGGAGCGACTTCTTCACCGCATCCGGCGGAATCCAATCCTGGTCGACAAAGAATTTTCCCAGGTCCTGGGCGATATTTTCCGCCAACCTCTTGCCGTCCGCCTCCACCGTGGCGGAGGTCACTTCGGTGCCCCCGGACAGAGCGCCGCTCACCACGGTCGAAGTGAGCAAGTGGCCGGCAATGGCCCCAACCCCCATCATCTCGGCCATGCCCGGCTTGCGGCCGCTCTTGGCAGTGCCTCGCAGGGTATCCACCTGTTGCATGCCCTGGGGGGTGAGTTCGTAAACCTGCACATTGGCCTGGACGCTGGTCCGCCCGGCGCCCAGCCCGATGGCCACTCGTTCGGTGCGGTTGCCCTCGTCGATGGACAAGAGCTGGCCCTTGACCATGAGAACTTTGCCTTTGCCTTGCGGCAAGCCAAAGGCCCGCTCCGCCGAGAGCCCATAGCTGCGGATCTTCTTGACCAGCTCTTCCGCCACCGCGTTGGCCACCTTGTGGCCCACCTTGACTTCCTCGGCGGTGCGCGAGGTTCCTTTGTACTCCTCGTATTGCTGCTTGAGCTCTGCACTGAGCCCGGTGTCCAGCTTGACCTCATCTGGCGACACAGCAAAGTCATAGACCAAAATGAGGTCAGGCCTCGGTAGCAAGGTGAGGGACATCTTCTCTTGCTGCACCTTCGTCGGCCCGCAGCCGACCGCCATGGCCAGCACCATAGAAGTCACAAGTCCGAATTTAGTTAACCCTTTCATAATTTTTCTCCTCTTTTTGGCAAGGTTTAAACCGCTTAATGTCAAAATGACTAGCACCGGGTTGTAGATTTGCTTGACCACCTACCCCACGGATTTTTTTCTTAGGCGGCCGTTTCTAGAACCGGTAGACAAAATTCAGGTTAAAGGCATGAATAAGGTTGGGATCGTATTTCCCCTCGAGGTCACCGGTGACGGCGCCTCCCTTCTTGTTGATCTTGCAATCTCCGGCGTCGATGAGAGTGTAGGCGAACCCTAAGGCTATATCCTTGTTCCATTCGTACTGCACCCCGGCGGCGTAGCGGATTTGGCGGTCCACCGGCATGGCGGGCGAGCGGTCCTTGGTGCTTGAAATAGGCGAGGTGTCGTAGGCCCAGCCGAGCATGAGCTGCCAGGGCTCCGCCACCCGGTAGTAGGCCCCCAAACCCACGTGATAGGTGTCTCTCCACTGCAGTTCTGTACTAGCGGTGCTGCCGTCGACGGGCACCGAGATCTCAGCACCTCCCAAACTGCTCCAGTCCTGCCAGTTGACCGTGGCCACCAGCACCAGATCCTGGGTGAGTTCTTGATAAGCGCCGATGGCGACCTGCTGGGGTATGTTCCAGTTGACCTTGAGATCGGAGTCGATTACCCCAGAGGCCCGCAGGAGAGCCTCAATGCCGGTGCCCTCGATATTGTCGAACTTGGGTTCGTCTTTGAAATCAAGCTGTACCTCGGAGATATAGGTGATGCCGAAGCGGGTCTGAGGGCTCACCTCCAACAGGGCCCCGGCGTTGAATCCGTAGCCCACATCCGAGGCATCGTACTTGAGACGGCCGTCATCCGATCCTAGTGTATTGATCGCTGTCTTGGCGCTCATCTCCCCGTAAACAACATTGACGCCGGCCCCGATGGACAGCCAGGGGCTGACCCGGTAGCCCACACTCGGGTTGATAAACACCGTGAAGAGCTCCACCTTCTCGGCGTAGTAGCGGCCGGCCCACTTGTCGCCGTAGTCCAATCCCGCGCCCATGTAAGACCCCAGGCCCATCCCCAGCTTCAGGTCCTGGCTCAGGCTGTGAACATAGTAAAGCGTTCCGCCCGGGGAAAAATACCCGGCGTTGCCCACTCCACCGCCTGATTCACTCGTCTCTTGGACCTTGAACTTGGTCTTCGGGTAGATGCCCAGGAAACCCCCCTCCGCCTGGGAGCGATCCAGCCGGGTCATTCCCGCGGGGTTGCCGCTGGCGGTTGAGGCATCCTGAGCTGCGGCCTGGCGGCCGGCAGCTGCCACCCCCATGTCCGGGGTCGCCTGTTCGTAAAGTGTGAGTGCACCCGCCTGAACCGAGGTGACAGCGAAAAGGACACATAGTACTGTCAGGAACAAGCTGCGGCAGAAACCATCCATTTTGGCCTCCTTTCTCCAGCATCTCTCCTGAGTCATCCCACGCCATGCTCTCCGGCCTTGCCGTGGGTGTTGTGCAGAGGATCAACTGAATCCTCTTTTCTTCGCAATGAGGTAAACTTCCTATTGATTTACAATAGTGCTTCGTGCTCTTTCGATAGTCTCCAAACCGGCAATGTGCGAGATTTCGCTGAATTTGATGAGGGGATTTTCCATTGCCATCTCCATGGCCAGGATCACGCGCTGATATGGGTCCGAGCGCAGATACCTGTCCAGGTCGGCCTGGGTCTCCCACCATTGCTCGAATAAGAGGGTGTGAGGTTCTGATATGCCCTGGTAGAGGTCGCACCCCAGACATCCGGGGGTAAACTGGGTGGACTCCACCAGGGCGAGGAGAATATCCCGTGCTTCGATAAACTTGTCTGGCACGAACCTCATTTGGACGCTCGCATGGATCATTGCTCTTCTCCTGTTACGGCCTGAGTAGAGAGTTGTGTCCGAGATGTTCCCGTCGTGGAGATCGCGTTGTGCTACATCATTTATTAGAACCTAATGGGGTAAGGTGGACGGGAATGCAGGAGAGGTGAGCGAGATTCGTGCCAAGGAGAAGGAGGAAGGTAAATATCTTGTAAGCTCCTCTAATGTCAGGAATTTTAAGTAGAGAAATATAGAAACCAGATAAGAATGAATCTGAACTCAACACAATATTTTGGGAAAATCCCAATATGTTGGGATCATTGTTTGGCTCTTGTGATCCCGAGTCTCTTCATCCGTGCTTCCAGGGTGGTGGGTTTCAGTCCCAGGACCTTGGCGGCCCCTCGCTTGCCCGCCACACGCCAGCCGGTCTCCTCCAGCACACGCAGGATGTGGAGCCGCTCCACCTCTTGGAGGCTCTGTGTCTCCGCAGATCTCTTAGCCGCCGCAGGGGTCGGAGGATTCACCACCAAGGTTTTATCGGGACTCACGATCATGGCATGCTCGATGACATTACGGAGCTCCCGGGCATTGCCGGGCCAGGGATACCGTTGGAGAGCCTCCAGACTCCGCTTCGGTACGCTCTGGATGTATTTGCCCATGCGCTTCTCGAACTGCCGGATAAAAGCCCAGACCAGGAGCGGGATGTCATCGGGCCGCTCGCATAGGGGGGGGATTATGATGGGGAAGACACTCAGCCGGTAATACAGATCTTTTCTGAACTTGCCCGCCTGAATCTCCTGCTCGAGATCACGGTTAGAGGCTGCGATGACGCGGACATTCACCTGAATGGACTTGGTGGAGCCCAAGCGCTCGAAACGGCCTTCCTCCAGGACGCGGAGGAGTTTGGTCTGAAGCTCTAAGGGGAGATCGCCGATCTCGTCGAGAAAGAGGGTGGACCCATGGGCGAGCTCGAAACGGCCCACCATTCGGGACATGGCGCCGGTAAAGGCTCCCTTTTCGCGGCCGAACAGTTCGGACTCGATGAGGGTTGGTGGCAATGAGGCGCAGTTGACCGTCACCATTGGCCGAGCCTTGCGGTTGCTGAGATTGTGGATTTGCCGGGCAATTACTTCCTTGCCGGTGCCGGTCTCACCGGTGAGAAGCACGGTGGAGTCCGTGGGGGCCACCTGCTCGACCATGGCCAGCACCTGCTTCATCGCAGCGCTTTTGGCGACGACATCCGAATGCGGCGACAGGAGCCTTATTTCCTCGCGGAGAGAGATGTTCTCTTGCTCCACTTGCTTCTTGAGTTCTTCGATCTCTCGGAGCCTCGCCTGGCACTGCTCCTCCAGCCGCTTGCGGTGGCTGATGTCAATCGCCACGCCCATCAGACGGTCCAGTCCTGCGGTTGAATCAAGATACCGTTGACCGCTTGCAGCTATCCATCGGATGCTGCCGTCGGTGAGTTCGATCCGGTAATCGACATGGAGCTTCTCTTCGGGATGGAGTGCCTGCTGCACAGCCTGGTTGACCCTCTCACGATCTTCGGGATGGATTACCTTGAGGAAGCTTTCATAGTTGAGTTCTTCATTCAGAGTAAAATGAAACAGCTCCCGGGTTTTTGCCGAAGCCCAGACCTTGCGGGTGTTGATCTCCATGCTCCACAACCCGGCCTCCGCGGCGCTTGTGGCCAAACTGAGGCGGGCCTCGCTCTCACGCAAGTCACGGTCCGCATCCTTTCGAACAAGGGCATTGGTGAAGATCTGCGCCACCAGTTGCAGCCGTTTCACCAGCGGTTCAGGCCAGGGACGTTTCTCCCGCATGGTGTTGAAGGACAAGACGCCAATGAGCGGCCCTCCCCCGATCGACAGCGGGAAGCCCAATGAAGTCTTGATACCAAAATGGCGCCAGGCCTGCTGATCGCGGGCTGCCTCCGCTGGCACCTCCTCAGTGGATGAAACCGCAACGACCTTGCCGGCCATAAGTTGCTCCAGGGTCCAGGGAAAATACTCCTGCGCATCCATGGGCTCGGGAATCGGCGGGCCTTCCAGGGGTCGATAGAGGTGGGTCAGGGTGAGTAAATGCGGGTTCTCGGCCGACAACTGCCAAAGCGAAGACAGGTCCAGCCCGAGGCATTCGCAAACACTGCGCTGGGCCTTTTCAATTTCGCCGTCTATCTGGTCCGCAGGCAGATTGACAAAGCGCGCCGAGATATCGGCCAGCAGCGTTTCGAACTGTAACCGCTCTTCGAGTTCTTTTAGCAGTTCTGCTTCCGCGTGGGTCATCACCTCACCGGGTGTTGTGAGTAAGATAGACCGGTTTCATTGCAGGAGTCCGCCAGCAGGGCATGTCCCTTTGAACCCGAACGTCCCGTGCCAACCTTTGCCAGGCTGAAAATGAGGAGTGCTGAAGTATGGGCTGAGCAAAGTCTTAATTGCTTCTCTCTATACTCGTGAGTTCTGGCCCAGTGAATCTAAGAAAACCTTTGAAATTACCGCTGGATCCATCGTAGTACCAGGTTTCACCCCCTCCTCGACTTCCGGGGTCTATCTTGGTGGGTTGGCCGCACTTAGCGAGAATTTGATCCTTGGTGTCACCAACCTGAACTATCTTGGTTCCACACCGAACTGGGCCTAATACTGTCTGATCTTGTGCGAAAACTGGACCAGCCGTCAGTATTGTCAGCGTTATGAGCAGAATTAGCCGGAGCGGGGTAGATGATCCTCTTTTCATGGCTTGACCTCCATTTACAGTGTATGACCTTCTATGCAGGAATATGGGAACGGACGTATGTCCGACCGATATGAAAATAATCTACGATAAGCAACTATCTGGGTGAAGTCAATCATCCTGCCGATTCAACTCACCGTTGTCGATTATAACGTGGTCATCCGGCTGCATTTCTATAGTTTGGCCGGTGTCAATAAGTTTGAGAACACAGCCATGATTACAGAAGTCATACAGCGCCGAATTACCATAGATGGTGCCATAGGACGGAACCCCGTCAATAGTGGCTTCGTATTTATAGGGGTCCGGATCCGTATTCTCGAAGGTGCCAGCCTGAATCACGGTTGATAGAGACAAAGAAACTATAACCACCGACAGTAAAAGCTTGCCTTTCACCCTCCAGCTCCCTTCCTTTCGCTTGCCGCAATCGGTCACATCTGCATTGCGGGTCAAAATATGAATGTCTACCTAACTGTATAACATACCACCAAAACCTCGTCACCTGATGAATAAATATCCCCATAGATTGCGGCATCTCAACAAAAATC
>JAJDNT010000095.1 GCA_022340515.1 Deltaproteobacteria bacterium | reverse complement strand
ACTCTGACGGGAATATTTCTCGCCATAGGTGCATGGCCAACAAATATGTATTCCTCTGGCGTCCTAACATCTAAGACAACCAACTTGTCGGAATCAACATGGTATTTTGCAAAGGCCTCTTTCGCAGTCAGGTAAAGCCCTAATACCGTTTGCTTTTTTTTGGGAATATCTGAGGCGGCCAGTGCCAAAGCTGCACAGGACACCATAATAAAAAACAAAATGACCACCGGTAGTAATTTTCTTTTCATATGTATCTCCTGGATTTAGTCATTCACATCTTCTGTCTAGCAGACAATCGCAGATAACTATTACTCGAAGAACCCTATTAGTCAAATAGCAAATTTCTATGGCAAATAGATCTTGCCCGAGTTTCTTTCAATGAGTCGAATTCTTGAAGATCCTCTCGGCCTGAGAGGAACGCGGGATAAGGAACGTTAGCAGACCTTCAAAACCAAACAGCGTCACCTACTCCATGAAAGGTAGTTTCTCCCCTTTTCGGTAAGCAAGGGCCTGGCAGCTGGCAATGAGATTGTCCTTGTCATCTTTCACCGTTATGTAGTAATTCCCTGTCTTTCGGGTCTTTGAAACTTCCTTGGCTTCTGCCCTGAGGGTGCTGTTTGCCGAAGGAGCCCTGTGGTAGGTAATATTTACATTTAGGGCCACAGCCACGGTGCCGTGGGAGTTGCATGAAATTTCGAAGGCCTCATCAATTAAAGTGAAAATGGCACCGCCATGGGTCATCTGAAAAATATTTTCCATCTCTTCGGTGCAAACCATCTCCACAACCGCATAGCCCTCGTCAACATCGATCAAGGTAAGACCTAGCTTCCTGGCGAAAGGCTCTTTTCCAACTTGCTCTCGCAGTGCCTCTCTGACTTTTGGGTCCATATATTCACCTCCAGTAGATCAATTTTCAGAGTGTCTTAGCTTATCTACCCATTCGGTCCTGTCAACTAGAAACCTCTCAGGAGTTTCCCAAAAAATATTCTTGTGACATAGGCCACGGGGAAGCTACTCCACAACGCGCATAATTGAATCCCGCTAAAGCGGGATTCTAAATGTAAGGAAGAGAGCCGATCTTATTGTACTTCGCTCGCAGTCCCTCAGTCCCGCATGGCGGGACTGGGTTAGTGCTCGCTGATGCATTTTCGCTTCATTTATTGGCAGAGTTCCTGTTTAGGAAGCACCACATCTTCATGCAAACCCTCTCAAAGCTGATATTCGTGAAGACAGGTTGCTCAGATGTTCGTTGTTTCGCAGCTTGCCCTTTTGGCCTTTGCTGATGTCTCTTCTGAGTGACCTGCCCTGTTGAATAGGGTTCTCTTAGGGAAATTCAACAGGGCTAGCGAAAGGGAAACTGTCTATTGAGTACAGGTTAGAAGAATCATCCACTCATTTTTGGGGAAACTCTTGGAAACCTCTGGGTAGCGCTAAAATAGAAATTAATGCTAGTATTAGTCCTTAGTTTTCTGTTAGAAGTGCATCCAACAATCTCGGGGTGGAAGGTTAGCGATCTTGAGCTCGATGGTCAGGAACTTTGATTTGAGAGGTTTATCAGACCTAGAAAAATCCCTCCTTCGATTGGTGAAAAGACCAATCAGCCTCACCATTACTGACAACACCCATTCAATGATCCACATTAGGCCCTCTAATAGCGGCTACAATGTCAGGTTGCACCACATGTTCCTCAAGGCAGACCGAGAGGTTCTAAGGTCACTGGCCTGTTTTATTAATGGCCGAAACAAGAAAGCACCTCGCCTACTTCGGGATTTTGTTGCTTCTAACCACAACAAAATCAGAAAAGCCCCAGGCAAATCTAGGAAAACAGTTATTCGTCACCAAGGACGGTACTTCAATCTCAAGGAACTTTTCGATCGAGTCAATCAAAAATATTTTGCCAATAAAATTGCCTGTCATATAAGCTGGGGAGCCAAAAGGCTAGTGCGAAAACAAAATTCCATCAAACTGGCAAGCTATTCCGACAGGAACAAAATTATCCGAATTAATCCTGTGCTAGACAGGGGCTATGTCCCGGAATATGTGGTTACTGGTATTATCTATCATGAAATGCTCCATCACTACCTCGGAGTGGAATCTCGTAACGGCCGTGAAGTGGCTCACACCAAGAGGTTCCGCCAGCTCGAGGAACGATTTCGATACTATGCTGATCTGCAGGCGTGGAAGGAGAAGAATCTGCATCGGCTCCTAGGTAGATAGTTGGGAAAATTGCGGGAAATAACTTCAAGAATTTAAAATATTAGATGCCATGCCTTAGTGCTGTGTGAAGCTAAGGAAAGGAGATTAACTATGAGCGGCCAAGACAATGCCCTTGACATTGCTGTGCAACAGCTTGATCAGGTTGCTGAACGCATCAACTTGGATCCTTCCATTCATAGAAGACTCCGGAGACCGGCAAGAAGTTATATTGTCTCCGTTCCTATCAGACTGGATAATCGCGAGGTAGAGGTCTTTGAGGGCTATCGAGTCCATCACAACACCTCTCGTGGTCCCGCCAAAGGCGGTATTCGCTACCACCCTGATGTTACCTTAGCGGAGACTACCGCCTTAGCCATGTGGATGACCTGGAAATGTGCAGTTGTCAACATTCCATATGGTGGCGCAAAGGGTGGAGTTGCCTGCAACACCAAAGTACTATCCAGGGGAGAGCTTCAACGTTTGACCCGAAGGTATACTTCTGAGTTAATAAATGTTTTCGGGCCCCAGACCGACATACCGGCACCGGATGTCTATACCAATCCTCAGATCATGTCCTGGATCATGGACACTTACAGTGTGTCTGTCGGCTATGCCGAACCCGGGGTGGTAACCGGTAAGCCCATAGCAGTTGGCGGTTCGTTGGGACGGAATGAAGCCACCAGCCGCGGCTGTATATTTACAATCTATTCACTGTTGCGGAGATTGAACCGCAAGGTGGAAGATCAGACCGTTGCGGTTCAAGGATACGGCAATGTGGGCTATCACGCTGCCCAGATCATCCACGACGATGGAGCCAAGGTCATTGCCGCCACTGACAGTAAGGGTGGGGTTTTTAATCCTAAAGGCCTAGACCCGCGGGCTCTAGCAAGATACAAGGAAGAGAACGGCTCTGTTGTTGATTACCCTGGTGCAGACAGCATCACCAACGAGGAGCTACTCGAGGTGGACTGCTCCATCCTTATCCCCGCTGCTATGGAAAATCAGATTACCCAAAGAAACGCAGACCGCATCAAAGCTGATATCATTGCCGAGGGGGCAAACGGTCCAACAACTCCGGCCGCTGATGAAGTTCTTTTTGAGCGGGGCAAATACCATTTGCCCGATATCCTGGCTAATGCAGGAGGCGTCACTGTATCCTACTTTGAGTGGGTTCAGGGGCTTGAAAGGTATTTCTGGACAGAGGAAGAGGTTAATTCTAAACTCAAGGGCATTATGGACCGCGCCTTCGATGAAGTTTGGGAGATGGCGCAGAAGGAAAAAGTTACCATGCGTATGGCCTCTTACATAGTGGCGGTCAGGCGTGTTACCGAGGCCATGCTACTCAGGGGACTGCATCCCTAGTGGCAAAGCGCCATTCTGCAGCATGCAGCGGACAGCTTGCAGCTGGCAGAAAAATACCATACCGCCAATCACCATTTGCTGCCGGTTGCCAGCTGCTAGCTGATTTTTAGCGCTATGCGGCCAAGGCAGCAAGGGGAATGGGAAACACATTGACAGCACCGGGGGTGTATGCTACTAGGGATTGCCACCTGGGAAAATTCACGGCTATGGAAATCTCAGGAGCGCTTGCGAGTGTAAATTTCCGTCCCTTCACTTCGCCTCATTTTGCCCCCTCGGAAAGGAGATTCATATGTTGGTGGTTATGAGCAGTTATGCCACCGAAGAAGAAATAAACCAGGTCTTGACGGCCATCCAGCGGCAAGGTTACGTAGCCCGAGAAATAAGAGGTGGAGAGCGCACCGCCATAGGCATCCTTCAGAACCGAGGACCGGTGGATCCGGCGCCTTTTCTCCTTTTGCCTGGTGTAAAAGAGTGCATCCCTGTTTCTAAACCTTACAAGCTCGTGAGCAGAGAGATAGAAATAGCCGACACCATCGTTCAGATCGGAGAAGTGGCCATTGGCGGCGACAACTTCGTCATTATAGCCGGCCCTTGCGCTGTGGAGAGTGAAGCGCAAGCTCTCACTATCGCCAAAGCAGTAAAGAGTCAAGGTGCCAGCCTTTTTCGTGGAGGTGCTTACAAGCCGCGGACTTCACCTTATAGTTTTCAGGGTCTTGGAGAGGAAGGTCTAAAGATTTTGGCCAAAGTCCGTGAAGAAACTGGTTTGTACATTGTTACCGAAGCATTGGATCACGAGCTCTGCGACCTTGTGGAAGAATATGCAGATGTCATCCAGATTGGTGCTCGAAATATGCAGAACTTCTCTTTGCTTAACCGGGCCGGCGAGGCTAAGAAGCCCGTTCTCCTCAAACGCGGCATGGCGGCCACAATACAAGAATGGCTTATGGCTGCCGAGTACATAATGGCCAAAGGAAATCCCCATGTCATTTTGTGCGAGCGTGGTGTCAGAACATTCGCTGACCACTCTCGCAACACCCTGGATCTCAGTGCCATACCAGTGGTAAAGAAAGAGACACATCTTCCCATAATAGTAGACCCTAGTCACGCTTGCGGCCGCCGCGACCAGGTGATTCCCATGAGTCGTGCTTCTGTGGCTGCCGGCGCTCACGGGTTGATGGTGGAAGTACACCATGAACCAGAAATTGCCTTAAGTGACGGCCAGCAGGCCTTATTGCCCTCGCAATTCACTGAGATGGTAGAGGCTATTCTTCCTATTTTGACTGAAAAACAGAGGGCGAAATTACTCGAAAGCCGCAATCAGCAAGCAGCTTGAAATAATAAATGAGACGCTATGAGCTTAGCGCTTTGCGGCGAGCGAAGTGAACGAGCGATGCAACGTCTTCGTCTAGAGCTGAAAGCAGAAGCCGATCGCTCATATGACGTCCTGGTAGGGCGAGGCATTCTAAATGACCTACACAAATATATAACAAGGATCGGCAGCTTTTCTTCTTATGCCCTGGTAACTGATGACTTTGTAAGACCATTGGTGGCCGAAGCGCTTCAAGCCAATCTACGCTCTCACGACATAAATTCAGAGTTGCTTTCCTTTCCACCTGGCGAAGCCTCAAAAAACATGGGGATAGTTCTCCAATTGTGCCAGCAGCTAATCGCCAGGGGGTTTGACCGCAAGAGTCTCCTCCTAGCCGTTGGCGGCGGGGTGGTGGGCGACGTTACAGGCTTTGCCGCTGCCATCTATATGCGAGGCATTCCCTACGTCCAAGTTCCTACAACCCTTCTGGCTCAGGTGGACAGTTCAATTGGGGGAAAAACGGGCGTTGATCTTCCCTCTGGCAAAAATCTCTTGGGCGCCTTCAAGCAACCTTTGCTGGTGGTCTCCGATCCGGATGTGTTGAATACTCTTCCGGTGGAGGCTAGACGAGAGGGATTTGCCGAGATCATTAAAGCGGCTCTTATTGCGAACCAGGAACTCTTTTTTCTGCTGGAGAACGAAAGGACTCATCTCCTCGAGACTACTGATGACGTGTTGGAATCCATCATTGCCAAGACAGCTGAAGTGAAATGCCAGGTGGTGAGTCAGGATGAGCATGAGAGTGGTTTGCGCCGCATCCTCAACTTCGGCCACACTTTGGGTCATGCCCTGGAGGCCGCATCCAATTACAGCTTAACCCATGGACAGGCGGTAGCTGCCGGCATGGGGGTGGCAATCCAGTTGTCGCAAAAATGGGCCGGACTAAGCTCGGATGATGCGGACCGTGCTTTGAGATTAATCCAAAGTATAGGGTTGCCCACTGGCTTACCTGGGAATGTAAATTCGGCATCACTGTTGTCCGCTTTGGAAAAGGACAAGAAGATCCAAAAAAACATTTGTTACTTTGTCCTTATCTCCAAAATTGGCCAGGCCGTTATTCATCCGATTACGGTGGAGGACCTCAAAGGTAGTCTCGACAAATTTGCGACTAACTAAAGCAGTAAACGAGATGTGAGAGATGTGAGAAATGTGATCTGGGATAGGGGATGTGGGATATGGAAGCAGCAGGAGAACTTTTTTAAAATCTCACATCTCATATCTCAGATCTCTGATTCGGACCTGAAACAAAGCACCAGAATATTTAGAAGATCCCAATAGGTTAGGACGCCCGCACATGTCTGCAAAAGACTTCGTCCATCTCCACGTTCACAGCGAATATTCTCTTCTCGACGGTGCCATTCGCATAAAGGACATACTAGAGACGGCCAAGAAATTCGGCATGCCTGCTGTGGCCATTACCGACCACGGCAACATGCATGGAGCTCTGGAATTTTATGTGAAGGCAAACAAATATGGAATTAAACCAATTCTAGGGTGCGAGTTATATGTAGCGCCTAAAAGCCGCCGAGATCGAGGGGAGAGTGAGACCGGAGGGCGGACTTATCACATTGTTCTCCTCGCTGAGAACAACACAGGTTATGGAAACTTGCTTAAACTATTGACCCTGGCCAACTTCGAGGGATTTTACTATAAGCCCAGGGTGGACAAAGAGTTGCTTGCCCAACATCATGAGGGACTCATCGCCCTTTCTTCCTGCCTCCACGGAGAGGTAGCATCCCATCTATTGGCTGCCAGTTACACTCGGGCTGAAAAAGCTGCCCTGGAGTATCGGGACATTTTCGGCAAGGATAATTTTTATCTGGAGTTACAGGCCACGGGGACAGACGAGCAGGAGATTGTTAACCGCGACCTCATCCACCTAAGCGAAAGAACCGGCATCCCCTTGGTGGCATCTAATGATTGTCATTATCTAAGGGCTGAGGATGCCAAAGCCCACGATGTACTATTATGTATCCAGACGGGAAAGACTGTTCTCGAAGAAAAACGAATGCGCTTTTCCACCAACGAACTCTTTTTCAAATCTCCGGAACAGATGTGGGCGACTTTCAGCTCTGTACCTGCTGCCTTGCGAAATACCCTGGAAATAGCCGAGCGCTGTCAGGTTACTTTAAAGCTGGATCAACCACATTTTCCTCAGTTTCCCCTTGACCAGGGCGAGACGGAAGAGTCCCGTTTTGAAAGTGAAACTACTAAGCGCTTTGAGAACAGGCTGGAAGAGCTTAGGAGAAAACATCGAGATTTTGGTCCGGAGCTGGAGGAAAACTATCGGCGCCGTCTGGCCCATGAGATTTCGGTTATTCAGAAGATGGGATTTAGCACTTATTTTCTCATCGTTGCTGACTTCGTCAATTTTGCCAGGCAAAAGTCCATACCTGTCGGCCCAGGCAGGGGATCTGCGGCCGGCAGTCTTGTGGCTTACAGCCTAGGCATTACCGATATCGATCCTATCGAACATGGTCTGATTTTCGAACGCTTTCTCAACGTTGAACGGCTAAGCCTGCCGGATATAGATGTTGATTTTTGTATGAACGGCCGAGACCAGGTTCTCCAGTACGTTTCAGACCGCTACGGTAAGGACCGGGTCGCTCAGATTACCACTTTCGGGACCATGCAAGCACGAGCAGTCATTCGTGATGTTGGCCGCGCCCTCGGAATGGCTTACGGTGATGTGGACAAAATTGCCAAGCTTGTCCCCTCGGTTATCAATATGACCCTAAAAAGGGCGATCAAAAGCGAACCCCGCCTGCAGGAGCTTCGAAAAGATCCCGCCCTTCAGGAGCTTTTTGACGTAGCCTTTGCCCTGGAGGGGCTTACTCGGCATGCCTCTACCCATGCCGCCGGCGTAGTAATTTCCGACCAACCCATTGTGGCATACATGCCTCTCTATAAGGGTAGCAAGGGCGAAGTGGTGACTCAGTTTCCCATGAAATACGTGGAAAAGGCGGGGCTCATTAAGTTCGACTTCCTTGGACTGCGCAATCTGACGGTAATTGACCAGGCAGTAAAACTCATAAACAAGAATCACGGTATAAATCTGCCGATGCGGGATTTGCCCCTGGACGACCCAAAAACCTATGAACTCCTCTGCAGGGGAGATACCACTGGGGTTTTCCAATTGGAAAGCTCGGGTATGCGAGACCTCGTAGTGCGGTTGAAGCCTGAGAATTTCAATGATATTACTGCCTTGGTAGCCTTATATCGGCCTGGTCCGTTGGAAAGCGGCATGGTGGACGATTTTATCAGGGGAAAACACGGCAAGATTGAAATTACTTATGAACTAGAGGAGCTTCGTGAAATTCTTAAGGAAACCTACGGGGTAATCCTCTATCAAGAACAGGTAATGGAGATTGCCAGCGTCTTGGCAAACTATAGTCTCGGTGAAGCCGATATCCTTCGGCGAGCTATGGGCAAGAAGATTCCCAAGGTCATGGCAGCCCAGCGCGATCGATTTTTGGCAGGAGCAAAAGACAACGGCATTGATCTCAAAAAGGCGGCCCACATATTTGATCTCATGGAGAAATTCGCCGGTTACGGATTCAACAAATCGCATAGTGCCGCCTATGCGCTCATCGCCTACCAGACCGCTTACCTCAAAGCTCATTATCCTCTAGAATATATGGCCGCACTTCTCAACAGTTTTCTGAGCAATTCCGATAGCTTGGTAAAGCTCATCAATGAATGTCGCGAGAAGGGTTTAAAGATTCTTCCTCCCGATGTGAATCTAAGCTACTGGGAATTCACCGTGGTGGGTAAGACCATTCGTTTTGGTCTTGGTGCAGTTAAAAACGTCGGCAGTGCTGCAGTTGACTCTATTATCGAGGCCCGCTTGGATGGAGGTGACTTTGCTTCCTTATATGAATTTTGTGAAAGGGTAGATCTCCAACGGGTCAACCGGCGGGTGGTGGAAAGCCTTATCAAATGCGGCGCTTTTGATTCTCTTCACCCTGTAAGGAGTCAGGCTATGGCTTCCCTTGAAGATTCCTTGGAAATGGCTCAAACCATTCAAAAGGACCGGCTCAGCGGCCAAATTAGCATGTTCGGCACTTTTGCCGGACAGCAGCGTGGCTCCGAGCCTCCTCTGCCCAATATTCCTGAGTGGAACCAACAGCAAAAACTTGCCATAGAGAAGGAGGCCCTAGGCTTCTACTTCAGTGGCCATCCCCTGGACAGCTACGAAAAAGAGATTAAGTCCTTTGCCATTGTGGACACGGTTAGTCTGGCAGAAAAAGCTGAAGGAATCCAGGTCATGCTTTGCGGTCTCAAAGCTGATCTCAAAGAAATTACTACCAAAAAGGGAGATCGCATGGCCTTCTTAACTCTAGAGGACCGGCAAGGTACAGTGGAGGTAGTGATCTTCGCTGACATCTATAAAGACAGTCGTCATCTAGTCGAGATGGAGGAACCATTACTGATTGTGGGGACTCTACAGCAAGAAGAAAAGGGAGCGAAGGTTATAGCCCAACGGATTGTTACGCTCCTTGAAGCCAAGGAGCATTTCACTCAAGCCGTCCAAGTAAAATTGGCGGTGGACAAAGTCACCAAGGAAAATCTCGAGGATCTCAGGGCTATTTTGGAAAGGCATAAAGGTGACTGCAAGACTTTCATCCATCTCTGTAGCGATGAAAAGTGCGAAACCGTAATAAGGTTGGCTGACAAACTGAGGGTGAAACCCCATCGTAACATGATTGAAGAGGTAAATCGCTACTTTGGCACTGATGTAGTTTCCACCATCCTCACAAATGGTCCCGGCCCTGTGCAAAGCACTCGGTTCAACAATAGAAATAATCGTCGAACCCGCCATTAAACCGTCTCTTAAATCGCATGGCCCATAGAGCAGAGCACAGAGCATATTTGATTGCCCCTTAAGTCATTAGACTTCAGGGCTGTCATTTGTGGTCATTTGTTGTTATTTGTCCTATTGCTTATCATCAATCATGATGGCGCAGCATAGTGACCCAATGAATAAGAAGAGGAGTCTAACCA
Organism: Deltaproteobacteria bacterium; assembly: GCA_022340515.1. GTDB lineage: Bacteria > Desulfobacterota > Syntrophobacteria > BM002 > BM002 > BM002. The sequence goes on along the minus strand of JAJDNT010000095.1, from coordinate 10,010 downwards.
TTAAAACACTTCAGGGGAGCTTCCTTGGAGAGATGACATATGAGAAAAAAAAGGGGGCTCTTCCCAAGCTTTGAGATAAGGGATCAACTACAGCACACCGTTCAGTCCAGGATTACAATCGCACACTCGCATTAACTCGAACTTGCAACACTCACTGGGAATAAACAACCGCTAGATTTTGGCAGTCGCGTTTGGAAAGGCCCCCTTTTAGGCGGGAGTTTAGCTGATACTATGATAAAATTTTCACATTGTCAAGGGAAAAAATTTCCAGGTCACATGTAAGCAGTCCGTTGCTAAAATCGATCAAACCGTGCAAGCTGTTGAAATCGTTCAAGTCGTTAAAATGCTTTGATTGTCTTTCTCCTGCATTCTCGATTCTGACTCCTGGTCTTTACCCTATGCCCCATGCCTTTTCAAATCCGAATTTGTCCTTCGGACGCCCACCCTTCGGGCGGGTTCCCGTTTCGCAATCCCCATTCCGAAATTGTCAAAGTGGTCTGGGCCTTCTTCTGCCTTGTGCCTCTTATTCTTTGACTGCCACTCCCAGGATAGCAAAACTCGTTTCCTTGTATCCTGGCAGCAGCCTGAGGCCCTCGCTTTTTAAAGCACTGCGGTACTCTGGGCCATAGAAACGGTTTTCAGTGGGGTGTTCAAGTAGTATGCGAGTGATCACATTGGCATAGAGGGGAGGGTAAATCTCCTCGAAATAGAATCCGCCCCCCCTTTTTAGCACACGAGCAATCTCGCTGATGCCCTGTCTCCAATTTTCTAGGTGGTGAATAATGCCGAAATTGAACACCGCATCCATGCTGCCGTCAACATAGGGAAGATTCTGGGCATCGCCTACCAGAAAACGAAGCCCAGGGGCTGTCCTTTTCCGTTGTCGTCTTGAGGCTAGTCTGATCATAAAGGGATCAACGTCCAGCCCATCGAGACTTGTTGGCTGGAAGGTGTTAAGGATAATTCGGGCACCTGCACCATTGCCACAGCCAATCTCCAGGCACCTGGTCCCCGGTTCTAGATTTCGCAATCTTTTAAAAAAGCGGGTTTCCCGCTCCTGGATCAAAAATCGCAATGGGCTATTGACCCAAAGTCTTTCCGCCCAGTTAACTTTCATCGCTCACCTGCAGATAGTCCGTAGTTCCGCCTGCGGCGGATCCATGGTCCGTTGTGGAGAAGCATAGAGCATAGAGTAAGGAGTCAGAATCCAGAATTCAGGAGGGTCACCCGAGGGTTGCGGGAGTTCTGGAATATTGGAATGGTGGAATGGTGGGGGCAAATGAAGTATAGAAGAATACCATTCACGCATATTGTCTTTCCCTTTATTCCATTACTCCAATATTCCATTTTCACCCTGCTGGCTCCTGATTATTATGTCCCTACGCCACACACTATGCGCTATGCCCTATGCGCTCTTAATCCCTCGAAAAATCTTGGCGATCCCGTAGGTCAGTTTCTTTATCCCCAGGGAAGTGAATCCGGCCCTGCCAATTTCCTCCAAAAAGCCCTGTTCCGTAGGAAAATCGTGTACTGAACTAGCCAGATAGCTGTAAGCATAATTTGTCCGGGAGAGCCAGTTGCCTAAAGGAGGCAACAGGTAGTCAAAGTAAAGCCGGTACATAGTGCCTAGCAATGGATCGTCAGGAATGTCGAACTCCATGATAAGAAGTTGCCCCCCCGGTTTTAGCACCCGGTAGAACTCTCTCAGTGCCTGGTCTCTCTCCTCAATGTTCCTTATTCCGAATGCTATTGTCGCCGCCTCGAAGGAACTGCTCTTTAACGGCAACTTTCGTCCGTCGGCCAGAGTCAAGTGAATACGGCTGTCGAACTTCTTCAACTTTGCCTTTCTCCTTCCCATACTCAGCATCTTGGGGGAGAAATCTACCCCGATTACCCTGGCCCCCGGGTGGTGACTGCAAATTTCCACCGCCACTTCACCTGTACCCGTGGCCATATCGAGTACCAAAGTTTCTCCCGGCAAACGAAGGCACTGAGCCATAACTCGGCGCCAGTAGGAATCTCTCCTCAACGATAGAAAGCTGTTCTGGAAATCATAGGAGAAGGCAATGTTTTCGAACATTCTTTTGACTTGATAGTCTTTCATGGCCATATCTAAAGATTTCTGGTGTTAGAATTTAGGAGTTAGAATCAAGTAGGCATAGAGCATGGGGCATGGAGCAGAGGGCAAAACTCGAATTTCGTATTTCGCATTTAAAATTCGCAAACGGCAATCCGAAATAATATGCTCTATGCTCCTAATCCGAGCAGTTTGCCTCCCTGATAGATCAAAAAGGACACTACCCATGCCAAAGCCAATGAGTATACGATGCTGAAAGCAGCCCACTTCCAAGAATTCGTCTCCCTCGAGATAACTGCCACCGTAGCCAAACAGGGAACGTAGATTAGCACAAAAGCCATTAAGGTGTAGGCGCCCAATGGGGTCATTCCCGAGCCCCGTAAAGAAAGGCGCAGAGCTTCACTTTCTTCATTGACGTCCGTTCCGGCGGCATACAGCACCCCAAGGGTGCTTACTACAATCTCTTTTGCCACAAAACCCGTTACCACGGCCACACTGGTGCGCCAGTCAAAACCAAGGGGAGCAAAGACCGGCTGAATTATCTGACCCAAACGGCCGAGGTAGCTCTGGCTGAGTGTGGCCAAAGCCTCTGCTTGACCTTCGCCTTTTTCGGCTGCCTTTAGCTCTGGCGATTCGTCCATTTGTTCTGAACTTTCCGAGGTCACCTCTTTGGCCTGGATGTCGCTGGTGGTTCCTTTATCTCCGCCATAGTTGGCAGGAACTTCTAGGTGTCTGGGAAAAGCTCCTAGAAACCAGATGAGAATGGAACCCACCAGAATTACCCCGCCCATTTTCTTCAGGAAAATTTTGCTTCGGTCCCACATGTGAATTAACAGGCTCTTAAGTGTCGGCACTCGGTATGGAGGAAGCTCCATGACGAAAGGAGCTGTATCCCCCCTAAAGAGGGTCACTCGGAACAGTTTGCCCATTGTAATGGCCAGGGCAATTCCAAGTCCATAAATGCTAAAAATAACGTTGCCTGCACTGGCGCCAAAAAATGTTCCGGCGAGAAGCACATATACGGGCAAACGAGCAGAGCAACTCATTAGTGGGTTTATCAAAATGGTGAGGATGCGGTCCCGTTCACTCTCGAGAGTGCGTGCCGCCATAATTGCCGGAGCGTTACAACCGAAACCCATAAGTAAAGGGATGAAAGATTTGCCATGTAGGCCAATTAAGTGCATTACCCTATCCATAATGAAAGCTGCTCGGGCCAAGTAGCCCGTATCCTCGAAAAGGGCGATGCAGAAAAAGAGCAGCATAATATTGGGCAAGAAGATGACCACGCTCCCCACCCCGGCGATCACCCCATCAATTAGGAGGTCTCGAACCAATCCCGGTGGCATCAGGCCGGTCATTATAGCCCCGAGCCAGCTCACTCCTGCATCGATCCACTCCATGGGGTAAGCGCCCAAGGTGAAGGTCACTTGAAACATGGCCCAGATAAAAAAGATAAATATGGGAAAGCCTAGAATTCTGTTGGTAAGTATCAGATCAACTTGTCTAGATAGATCAATCTTAGTTTTTCCCGTGACCTTGAGAACTTCCTTGAGAGCGCCACTAATAAAGCCGTAGCGCTGATCGGTAAGTATCATCTCTGGATCGTCATGATAGAATTCAGTTAGGCGCTCGCGACTTGCCTCTGCTTGGGCTAAAATCTGCTTGCCTATTTCACCAAAAGAATTGACCCTTTCTTGCACAGCCGTATCATTTTCCAACAACTTCACTGCTAGCCAGCGGGTTGAAAAACGCTCCCCTATGGAGGGATCTTGCCAGATAACGTCCTGGATATTCTTGATCTCCTTCTCTAGTTCATGGCCGTAGGAAATATGGATGTGCCTGCTTACCGTATCGCGATCTTCAACCACCTCTACGACCCTGTCTAATAGGTCTTTTATGCCCACATTTTTTGTACCAACAGTAAAAATCACCGGCACGCCTAATAATTTGCCCAGGCTAACAGCGTCGATCTGGTGCCCCCGGGACTGCGCCACGTCGGCCATATTAAGTACCAGGATCAGCTTTACCCCCAGCTCTATTAGCTGAGTGGCAAGATATAGGTTCCGCTCCAAATTGGATGCATCGACAATATCAACAACCACATCAGGTTTTTCATCAACCAGAAATCGGCGGGCGACTATTTCTTCAATAGAATAGGCGGTTAGACTGTAGGTACCCGGGAGATCAACCACTCGCAATCGATAGCCATTATGAACGACGGTCCCTTCCTTCTTCTCCACAGTGACCCCGGGCCAATTTCCAACGTGCTGACGTGTACCGGTGAGATTATTGAATATGGTGGTCTTTCCGGAATTCGGATTTCCGGTCAGGGCAATTATTATGCTTTCTTCCTTCAACTATTCTCCAGTTTTTCCATCATTATCTGGGCCGCTTCTTCGACCCGTAAGGAAACGTGGTAGCCTTTCAATACCAGTTCAATGGGATCTCGCAGTGGAGCATATTTTTCTACGAAAACCTCCGCCCCTTTGATAAAACCCATCTCCTGAAGTCGCTTGCGGAACCTACCTTTGCCATTCACCCTGGCAATCACTCCTCGTTCGCCCTCTCTTAACTCGCTCAAGGGAATAATCATTATTTCTCCGGAGACGGCAGGTATGGTCTTTTACCAAACTTCCGTCGTTTTTGTTGAAGGAGAAAAATTCTGACTGGTAACCCCTCTGAGTGAAACTCCTCAGTCAGGTTCATTGGCAGGACCGCTATTTTCCGAGACTAGCACTTTATTGCTGAGGCCTCGCCCCAGGGCTATTCTGCTACCCCGGAAGGCGACAATTAATGGGCCGGGACCGCTCGATTTTATAACCTCCATAGCTGTCCCAGGCGTTAGTCCCATGTCAGCCAGTCTTTGCTGCATCCTGCTACCGCCAACTAATCGATCTATGACAACTTTTTCCCCTGGATGCACAAAGGACAACGGCATAACCGGTCGCCTTTGCTTGCGGCAATCTCCGCAGATGCCGTAAAGTTCCATTTTGTGGTGTAGCAAGGTGAAATTCATGTTTAAGGCGATATGCCGTTGTAATGCCTCAATTTCAGAATTGTGAAACTCTTGAATTTTGCCGCACTGAGCACAAATCAGATGGTCATGATGCCAACCAACGTGTCTGTGCTCATATTGCACTTCTTGGCCTTCGAATTCCTTCCTGTAGGCATAACCATATCTATAAAGAAGATCTAAGGTTTCAGCAATGAAATCACTGTCTAGTCGGTGACCCTTAGTTTCCAGATTCTCCTGGAGGGAACCAACTGTGAGATGCTCAGTTGTGCCTAAAAATTCCTCGAGGACCAACAGTCGCCTATCACTGTAGTTCAGCCCGTGCTCTTTACAAATATTGATGAACTCTTCTTTTTCGTATTTATGCAGCCTTTCCATAGAACCTCGTGCCTCTGTAGGAGTCAAATCACTGATGAACCTTACACTTTGCGCAATAACCATACACTTCCAGTTTGTGCCCAGTTACGATGAATTCGTAGTGCTCGCCAACCTTTTGCTCAACCTCCCTTACAGCGTCTTCGGTAAACTCTACCACCTTGCCGCAATCCACACAGCGAAGGTGACAGTGGTGCTCATGTCCATAGATGTGTTCATAGTGGAGATGGCCGTCTTCAAAATATGCTTCTTGGATTAGACCACTCTCAAGTAACAAGGGGATGGTCCGATAGACCGTGGCCTTAGAGATCTTCTCATTCTGGCTCCGAAGGAGTAAATAAAGCTCTTCCACATCAAAATGATCATGGATCGAAAATACAGCCTTGACCACCTGTTCCCGCTCGACCGTATTTCTCAGACCCTTATTGCGAATAAATTCTCTAAAGACGTCGATCTCGCTTTTCATAGATATCCTTATTGAGAACAAGTTGCGATAGTAACCAGCGTCGGCAACTTTGTCAAGAAGAAAGTCAGGCCGTCTGACTCCTTTTGCTTTTTGGGCCTGAGTCCAATGTGAAGGTGCCACAGCAATAGCTAATTTGGGACTATTGATTATAGACTGCAGAATTCTATCAATCTGAAATCTCAAATCTAAAATCCTTGGAATGACCCTCTGAAATAGTGTATTCATGAGACCATGAAGCTTACTCCGTTAATCGCTTTCCTTCTCATCGGCTTTGCCGCCACCGTTGCTCAGATTATCGTCCTGCGGGAATTACTAACCGTATTCTCCGGCAGTGAACTGGCAGTGGCCATTGTTCTAGCCGCCTGGCTCTTTTGGACAGCCCTTGGTGGCTTGCTTGGTGGCAAGATCTCCCAATACAAGTTCGCCTCGCTATCCCTTTTCGGCTACCTCCAGACCTGTAGCGGTCTCTTACTCACCGCAACTATTTTCTTGATTCGCATCGGTCGCCTGCTTTTCCATGTCGGCGCTGGCGAACTAGTCACCCTAGGGCAGATGCTTAATATTTCTTTTCTCACCCTCGCCCCTTTTTGTCTGCTCTCCGGCTCTCTATTTAGTCTCGCCTGCGCCATTTTGGCCGCTTTAATTCCCCAGTGGACAAGATCCCCCGGTTTGGTCTACTTCCTTGAGGGTCTTGGGGCCGGCATGGGTGGTCTACTTTTTACCCTCTTGCTCATCCATCATTTCAATGCCATCCAGATTGGTGCGGCAATTTCTTTAGTGCTCTGTATTTCGGGCTTTGCCCTAACCTTGCACAGTAGCAGACTCCCCTGGCTCCGCTATCCAGTTTTTTTCTTTTCTTTCTTGGCTCTTCTCGCCGTTCAACAGCAAAACGCAAAGCTGGACAAAATTAGCCGCCAGTGGCAATGGTCTGGTTTCCACCTTATTTCCTCAGAGGAGACTATTTTTGGCCACATAGCTGTAGTGGATAAAGAGAACCAGCTCTCCTTTTTTGAGACTGGTCTGTGGAACTTTGCCGTGCCCGACCAGTTGAGCGCCGAAGAAGCGGTCCACTATGCCCTTCTTCAGCATCCTGCACCCGAGAGTGTTATTCTCATAGGGGGAGGTGTCTCCGAATCTCTGGGGCAAATACTCCAGCACCCAAGTGTCCGCCAAGTAGACTACGTAGAATTGGACCCCAGACTAATTGAACTGGGAAAGATCTATCTTCCCCTCCAGGTTACTGCAGCTTTGGGAAATCCCCGGGTAGTAGTCCACAACGAAGACGGCCGACGCTATCTTGCCCGAACCTCGAAGCTCTACGATGTCATCCTGGTCAATCTTCCTGAACCGTATACAGCGCAGATAAACCGCTTTTATACTGAAGAGTTCTTCCGTTTAGCTGCCAGTAGGCTGCGTGCCGGGGGAGTCTTTTTCTTTACTGCCAGTGCTTCCGAAACTGCCCTTGGCCCCACCCGAGCAAAATACCTAAAGCTCCTCCAGCGAACCGCCCTGAGTGTATTTCCAGAAGTGGTTATTTTTCCGGGGCAAACTGCCCGCTATTTTTGTTCCAACTCCCCTGGAACCCTTACTAGGAATCCGGAAACCCTCGTGGAACGAATTGGGCAGAGGCATTTGCAGCTCCTTTATGTGCAGGACCACTTCATGCTTTGGGATCTTTCCCCCCTCCGGCAAGAAACATTCATGGCAATGGTTGATCAGGCAGACGAGGGAGGGATCAACAGCGATCTCAATCTCAAAGCCTATGCTTATAATCTGCTAATGTTGAGCTCTCACTATTATCAGGCCACGGCCAAAATTTTTGCCTCTTTTACTAAGGGCTCCATTTGGATCACCATTTTGCTTCTCCTCACTCTTGTTGTCATTCTGAGCTTTAGGCAGCGCTTCAGTTCCCAAGTCTCAGAGTCTCCTTTGATCAGGGTTCTGTACGGAGTTGCCACCTTCGGCCTAACTGAAATCTCCCTTGAAATTCTTATCGTCTTTGCCTTTCAGATATTCTTCGGCTATCTCTACTATAAGATAGGCTTACTCTTGGCACTCTTTATGGTAGGTTTAGCTGCAGGAAGTTTCATTTTTTCTTATTGCCCAAAGAGTTGGACTAGTGGACTCAAAACCCTTGTCACTTTTCAAATCGTTTTGGCCTGTTTTTGCCTGGCTTTGGCCCTTGTCGTTATTTACTTCCACAATCGTCCCACCTTGGCCTATGACAATTTCCTTTACAGAGAAGCTTTTTCACTCTTGAGTCTTGTTGCCGGTTTTATCGGAGGAACCCATTTTCCCCTGGCCAATCGCTTGCTGCTAAAAGGAAAAACCCGAGTTGGCCCGGTTGCAGGTTTGATCTATAGTGTAGAGCTCATGGGAGCTTTTCTGGGATGCCTCTTGGTGGGACTTGTTTTCATTCCTTCGGTGGGAATTCTTCAGACTCTGTTCATTCTCGCCTTATTAAACCTCACGGCTACCTTGCCCTTCATCATCTCCTGGCCAGCCCAGCATTGAGGCCAATGCCCAGCTAGCAGCGGACAGGAAGCAGCAGGCAGGCAATTATAGATTACTTCTGCCAGCTGCGGGCTGCTGCCTGCTGGGCAAGAGTCAATATTAAGATTCACTCTTGCCCTGACCTGGCCCGGTTCATCACCAGGATCTTTACCTCGCCCTCGAAGACAACCTCGACTTTGGAAGGATCTATCACCTTACGAACAAAGCCGAGTCCAAAAACAGGATGGGCAATGGCCTGATTTTCCTTGTATTCTTCACTTGGATCGTAATCTGAGACCTTCAGCTCAGGGGAAATTTCTTTGAAATGCTGCCAATCTTTTAGGGGTCCTTTCCCCTGAAGGGTTTTGCTTTTCTGCAGCTTTTTCAAAACCCTTGCCTGACGTTCGGACGGTAGTGGAGTCTTTTTTTTCATGGCCGCCAGCGAGGGGCGGTAGCGATGTTGGCTGTTGCAACGGGTACAAAGAACCAGGTGGATCTTGCCTTCCACCATGGCCACCACCCGATGGATAGTCTCCTCTTTGCAACGGGGACAGATAGAGTCGGCCTCGTCGCCAACTGAGGTAACCTTCCAAGGATGCCTGCTCAATCTATCAGCCAATGAAACTCCAGAGCACCCCGGCCGCAACAGCAGAACCGATCACCCCCGCCACATTCGGTGCCATGGCATGCATGAGCAAGTAATTACTCGGGTCCTCCCTATTGCCCACCATCTGCACCACCCGGGCAGAATCTGGTACCGCCGAAACCCCGGCGGCACCCAGAAGGGGGTTAATCTTGTCACGGCTAAAGAGGTTCATAACTTTGGCAAAAATCACTCCTCCTGCGGTGGCCACCATAAATGAGAAAGCACCTAGAATGAAAATTCCGATGGCCTTCGCCGTAAGAAAAACATCAGCCTGGGTGCTGGCGCCCACGGTTAGCCCAAGAACAATGGTTACCGTATCAACCACAGCAGTGCGGGCAGTTTTAGCCAACCGCTCGGTAACCAGACATTCTTTCAAGAGATTACCGAAAAAAAGCATGGATAGCAATGGTAGGGCGGCAGGTGCCAAAAAGCAGCACAGTAGAAATCCAATTATGGGAAATAAGATCCTCTCCTGCGAACTAACTTCCCTGGGATCACTCATTTTGATGAGACGTTCTTTTCGGCTCGTGAGCAACCTCATGATAGGCGGCTGGATAACCGGCACCAGGGCCATATAGGAATAGGCCGCAATGGCTATGGGTCCTACCAAGTGCGGGGCCAACTTGGCCGAAAGAAAGATAGCGGTAGGCCCGTCAGCGCCTCCTATTATGCCGATGGAAGCTGCTTCCTTCGGGAGGAAACCGAGAAACAATGCCCCGAGAAAGGTCATAAACACACCAAGTTGGGCGGCTGCACCGAGTAATATGAGCTTAGGTCTAGCCAGGAGGGTGGAAAAGTCGGTCATGGCGCCAATGCCCAAAAAAATCAATGGGGGGTAAATGCCTTGCCGCACTCCAAAGTAGAGGTAGTTGAGCACCGAACCTTTTTCATAAATGCCCAGTCCCAAACCCTTGAAGACCGGGATGTTGCCAACCAGGAT